>JANTGL010000081.1 GCA_024762915.1 Bacteroidales bacterium
GCTGCATAAGCACGTCCCACACGCCACATATTCATTTCAAAACGGTCTCCCACATATTCTGCAACAGCTTTTGATGTTCTGATATCTTGAAGGAATTTTCCCGATTCATTTTTATAATAATCGGCTAAAACGGCAATCATTATATCGGGTGAAATAAATTTTGCATTTTCATCCGTAAACATTACACGGTCGGCATCACCGTCAAAAATAATTCCGATATCGGCATGTTCTTTTTTAACCAAATTTTGTAAATCAACAATATTTTCAGGAATAAGCGGATTGGCTTCGTGATTGGGAAATGTGCCGTCGAGTTCATCAAAAATATAACTTGGCTTATTGCCGAGTAAATCCTTTATTAGTAATGCTGCCATTCCGTTTGAACAATCAATCGCAACATTTAAATCTGAAATATTGGGTACGTATGTTTTAAGGAAATTTAAATACTCTTCTTTTTGATCGTATTCAATTATTTTTCCTCTGTTTTTGTTTACGGAAACCGGTTCGGATTTCATCATTTTTTCCAAATCTTTCAAACCGCTGTCGTAACCAACCGGTAAAGCATTTGTGCGGGAAATTTTCATCCCGTTATATTGTTTGGCATTGTGTGAAGCCGTAATCATCACGGAAGCATCGAAATGATGTTTAGCTGTTATAAAATAAACCATCGGTGTGGTTGAAAGGCCGAGATTGTATACATCGGCACCGGCATCATTTATCCCTTTGCTTAAATAGTCAAAAATTTCGGGAGAAGAAACTCTGACGTCTTTTCCGACAAGAATTTTTTTTGTGTTTAATAATTTCGGTAAAAAAAAGCCGACTTTGTAGGCATCTTCTTTATTAAAATCTTCATTGTAAATACCTCTGATATCGTATGCGTGAAAAGCTTTCATAATATTAAAATTTATTAAAATACAGGGCAAAGATATTATTTTTTATCGCTTTTAAACTTGAAATTTATATGTTTTCCGTATATATTTTCGGAATTTTTTCATGATTTAACTTGTTGTTTTAAAATCAAATTATATACATTTGCGTTCCGAATTAATAATTATAAACTAATTAAAACCAAAAATTATGATTAAGAAACTATTTTTAGCAGTTGCTGTTGTTTTTTTTACTTCAAGCATGTTTTCACAAAATTTTGCAAAAGGGGATAAAGCCCTTAATGTCGGAATCGGACTCGGATGGTCAAGTTATGTAACTTCCCTTTCTCCTATTCCTTCTTTTAATGCCAGTTTTGAAGCCGGTATTGTTGATATTCCGAATGTCGGTGTAATCGGCGTAGGCGGTTTCGGCGGTTTCAGATTTTCGCCTTATACAGGAGGTGTTTATACAAACACAATTGTTGCTGCACGCGGTGTTTTTCATTTTCAGTTTTTTGATACCGGAGATTTTGATTTATATGCCGGTGTTCATACCGGAATAGGTTTTACAAGTTGGAATTACACGGATAACTTTTATGATTCTACAAATTCTTATTTTGTAGATGATGTTTTTGCCGGTGCCAGATGGATGAAAAACAATAAATTCGGCTTTTTTGCAGAACTCGGATACGGGATTTCATATCTTAAAGCCGGTGCTGTTTTTAAGTTCTGAAAATAAATTAACTTTAATACAATGAGGCTGTCTGAAAAGTAGCTTTTTGTCATTCTGAATTTATTTAAGAATCTTTATTTCGAAATATCGATTTTATAAGATTCTGAAATAAATTCAGAATGACAGCTGATTAATATTTTTTAGACAGCCTTTTTTTTATTCTTTAAGATAATTATCTTAAATCAAATTTTTGCCACCCGGAATCCGGATCATTGCCTTTAACGTCCAAACCGGCATAAAACAACCATTCATGATTGGCAAAATGTCCGTTGTATGAAGGAACAGCACTTGCATCCAATTTAATATCAATATTCCAATTATAAGTTTGATTGGCTTCTAATTTTTGAGTTTCCGCAACAATAAATTCTTTTTTGGGAAATCGGTCATTTGAAAGTGTTAAACCGAAGTTTGCAACTTCCCTCAAATTTTGAGGAAGTGAATTCTTGGGAATATCAATTTTCTCAACACTTTTAACCCAAAGATATACTTTTTTTACCTCAAGCGGATTGTCTTTAACTTCTGCATTTATTGTAATATTAAGAGTTTCCTTAATATCATTGCCGTTTACAAAAACAGTAATTTTTGCACCGCCGCCCGTTAATTTACTGACAGCACCTTTTAATTTATTTAAAAAACCCATAATTTTATATTTAAGAAAGTTTGGGAATTCTTAATGCTTGTCCCGGATAAATTAAATCCGGATTTTTCAGCATCGGTTGATTCGCTTCAAAAAGAATTTTATATTTCATCGGGTCACCGTATACGGCTTTTGCTATTTTACTTAAAGAATCACCTTTTTTTACGGTATATAATTCAGGTTCGGTGCCGTCAACAATTTCTCCGCTTTCTGATTCTATGGCAATAAAATCTTCAACTTTTGAAATTCCGTCAACATTTCCGATTCCGACAATTACTTTTTCCTTTACGGCAGGATCTTTTACTTTCCCCCAAACAGAAGCTTTTTCTCCTTCAACTTCAATTTTCAATCCGTCAATATCAAGATTAAATCTTTTGATAATGCCTTCCATGAATTTAGCTTTTTGCTCGTCAGAAACACCTTTTGGTTTTTCTCCGGCATCTTTAAAAAATGAAAATAGTCCCATAATGTTATATTTTTTAATTAATTATTTTACAAAGATAGCTTTATTTTTTGAAAAATAAATGTTTTGATTTGTCCCTTCTGTTTCTTTTTTAGTCGTTATGTTTAAGAAAAAACTATATCTTTGTGTGTTTGATAAATATATATATTAATGGCAAAAAAAACGAGTAAAAAAAGAACAAGTAAATCTAAATCAGGACCCGTAAAAAAACAGATTCAAAAAAAAGTAAATGACAGAAAATTCAGAACTTGGTGGGGAATGTTTTTTATCCTTTTATCCGTATTGTTTCTAATCTCTTTTTCATCTTTTTTAAATACTTGGGAACAAGATCAAGATATTTTGGATTTGGGATGGTTTGATTATATTTTTAATACCCATGTTAATACCGAAAATGTTGTCGGTAAAGTCGGCTTGTTTTTTTCGGATATATTTGTATATCAGTGGTTTGGCATTGCTTCGTTTTTGTTTGTTATATTGTTTTTTGTTTTGGGTTTGAAATCATTGGGATTCTATAAAAAAAGTTTTTTGAACCTTCTTAAAAATATAACATTTATTATTTTTTGGGCTTCAATTACCGTTTCTTTAATTTTCGGAAATCAAAATCCGATTTTGGGAGGTAAATTCGGTTATGAAATCCATCTTTGGTTAAAATCATTTCTCGGTGTTTTTGGTGAAGCAACGATTCTTATTATTACGGCTTTAGGATTTTTAATGTTGACAATTGATGGATTTAATCAGAAATTAAAACTGCTGTATGATCGGCTTGTGAGTAACATACATTTAAAAGGCATAAAATTTCCGAAATTTAATATTGCCGAAAAACTCTTTAAGGAAGAAGAATCGGAGATTATTGACGGAAATGAGAATCGAAAAAAATCCGGTTCAAAAAAACACGATATTAAGAAAAACGAAAAATCAATTATTTTTGATTTAAATGAAGATGACGGAGAAGGAAAAATAAAAGTGACCGAAAAAAAGAATTATAAATTGACGGATGACGGAAAAAAAATTGAAAATGATTTTGGTTTTGAGGTCGAGCATACAAATAAGAATGAAAATATACCTACGAATAATAAACCGGAAAATATTACCGGTTATACAGAAAAAGAGATTAATAAAATAGATGTTGATCAATTGTCTCTGGATGTTACGGAAAATAAGGATATTCTTTCGGAGAAGATATCGGACCATCATTTTGTAAATTATGATCCGACTTTGGATTTAGAGAATTTTAAACTGCCTTCAATTGACCTTTTAGAAGATCATCAAGCGGGGAACCCCGAAGTTACTAAGGAAGAATTATTGAAGAATAAAAATCGTATTGTAGAGACCTTAAAGCATTACAAAATTGAAATAGTAAAAATTAAAGCAACCATCGGTCCTACACTCACATTGTATGAAATAGTTCCTGTTCCCGGAGTTCGAATATCAAAAATTAAAAATTTGGAAGATGATATTGCTTTAAGTTTGGCTGCTCACGGAATTCGGATTATTGCTCCCATGCCAGGCAGAGGTACGATTGGGATTGAAGTGCCTAATGAAAAGCCCGATATTGTTTCGTTTAAATCCGTTATTAAATCCGCTGCATTTCAAGAATCTAAAATGGAATTGCCGATTGCTTTAGGAAAAACCATTTCGAATGAATCATTTGTATTTGATTTGGCAAAAATGCCGCATATTTTGGTTGCCGGTGCAACAGGACAGGGGAAATCCGTGGGATTAAATGCAATGATTGCTTCTTTACTTTATAAAAAACATCCTTCACAATTGAAATTCGTAATGGTTGATCCTAAAAAAGTTGAACTTACGATGTATGAACGACTGGAGAATCATTATTTAGCGACTTTACCGGATGCGGAAGAACCGATTATTACCGATAACCAGAAAGTTGTACATACCGTAAATTCATTAAATATAGAAATGGATAATCGGTATCAACTTTTGAAAAAAGCAAAATGTAAGAATATAAAAGAATATAATAAGAAGTTTATATCCAGACAGTTAAATCCTGAAAAAGGGCATAAATATATGCCTTATATTGTTTTGGTTATTGATGAATTTGCTGATTTAATAATGACAGCCGGAAAAGAAATCGAATTGCCGATTGCTCGTTTGGCTCAATTAGCACGTGCTATCGGTATCCATTTGATTGTAGCAACACAAAGACCTTCAACGAATATTATTACCGGTGTAATTAAAGCTAATTTTCCGGCAAGGGTTGCTTTCAGGGTTGCTTCCATGATTGATTCCAGAACTATTTTAGACAGTCCGGGTGCAAACCGTCTGATTGGTCGCGGTGATATGCTTATAACACAGGGTAGTGACTTAATTCGCTTGCAATGTGCTTTTATTGATACTCCTGAACTTGAACATATAACTGAGTATATTGAGCATCAGCAATCGTATCCCATGCCGTTTTTATTACCCGAACCTGAAGCAAATGAAGATGATATTCCCGGAGCTGTAGATTTAGGTCATCGAGATGAATTATTTGAAGATGCCGCAAAGATAATTGTAATGAATCAACAGGGTTCTACTTCATTAATACAGAGAAAATTATCGATAGGATATAATCGTGCCGGCAGAATTGTAGATCAATTGGAAGCAGCCGGAATTATCGGTCCGTCAAAAGGCAGCAAAGCCAGAGATGTTTTTATCACCGATGAATATTCACTTAAAGAATTATTGGAATCCTTGCCTTAAAAAAACAGACTTCAATTATATTAAAATGAGATACGGATTATTCCGGCTATACCTAAACCCCGGTTTTTACGTTCTAATGTCGGTATACTTTTTGTTTTAATAGAATCAAAACCTAAATCATGAAAAAAAAACAATTTTTAATTATTTTGCTGTCTTTTATATTTTCCGTATCTTATGCACAAGTTGACTTGGTAAAAGATCCTGCTGCTAAGAAGATTTTGGATGCTTTTTCAAAAAAAGCGTCTCAAAGTAAAGGAGTCAGAATTAAATTTTCTTATACAACCGATAATCGACAAAATGATTATCATGATACTCAAAAGGGCTATATTTTTCTTGAAGGACAAAAATTTAAAGTCATCATTCCTAAAACAGAAATTATTTCTGACGGAAAAACTGTATGGACATACATGAAAGAGGATAATGAAGTGACACTTTCCGAAACCGATACTTCGGAAGTTTCAATTTTTAATCCCGGCAAATTATTTACGGCTTATAAGCAGGGTTTTAAATACTTATTAATCGGTGAAGAAACCATTGAAAGTATTAAGTATCATGTTATTGATTTATATCCTGAAGATACTGATAATAGTCCGTATTCAATTATCAGATTAAAAATAAATAAAACAACGGATGAAATTTATTCCGTAAAAACATCGGGGAAATCCGGAGTTGATTATACATTCCAAGTTGCTGAATATAAGCCGAATATTTCAATTCCTGAAGGGTTGTTTAAATTTGATCAATCCAAATATCCGGATGATATTGAGATTACGGATATGAGATAATTGTTTTTTTGTATCTTTGTATTTATAAAATATTGTTTATATTTACATGTTAATTAATTTTTTCTTAGAAAAATGAGCAAAGCGAAAATACTCATCGTTGAAGATGACAATATGTTATGTACTGTTTTTGAAATGTTTCTTGAAGAATTAGGATATGAACATTGCGGTACGGTTGCATCCGGGGAAGATGCTTTAACGCATCTTGAAAATAAACAACCGAATTTAATTCTGATGGATATTCATCTGAAAGGAGAAATTGACGGCATTGAAACAGCAAAACGAATCCTTGAGAAATACAATATTCCGATTATTTATATTTCCGGTGACAGTGATTTAAATACGGCTATTCGTGCGGTATTAAAAAATACATACGGGTTTATGACAAAACCGGTATATAAAGACAGTTTGGAATTAAATATTGAATTTGCTCTTCATAAACATAAACTGCTTAATAATTAACAAATTTTCAATTGATGCTTTTCTGATTAACGTTTTTTTCGGGTGTTTGAATTACATTTAAAACAAAAAAAGTTTTGTGTTTATTTACAGATTTTGGCTAATTAATATGTTATCATAAATGCCGGAATTATTTTTTTAAGCATAGCGAAAATAAAAAGTTAATTGATTTTCAATAGATTATGAGACGATTTTCAGCCGAATATATTTACACCGGGAATGAGATTTTAAAAAGAGGAATTGTTGAAACAGATGATTTCGGAAAAATTATTAAGCTTATTGATACCGGCGGTAAATTTGAAGAACAACAATCTCTGGAATTCTTCAACGGCGTGATTGTACCCGGATTTATTAATGCTCATTGTCATTTGGAGTTATCGCATATGAAAGGGATGATTGATAACAAATCGGGCAGAGGATTACCGGGGTTTATCGATGAGATTATTTCAAAACGGAATTTTCCCGAAAATTTGCAGGAACAAATTACTAAAGCAGATAAAGAAATGCGTTTGAAAGGCATTGTTGCCGTTGGTGATATTTCTAATACTGATGACAGTTTTACAGTAAAAAAGAAAAGCGATATATTTTATCAAACGTTTATTGAATCGTTTACCATAAGTGATGAGAAAGTTGATGAAACATTTAATCTCGCGAAAGAAAATTACAATAAATTAAAAGATTTGAAATTATCGGGTACAATCGTTCCGCATGCTGCATATTCGGTCCCGGATCGTTTATATAGGATGATTTCCGACTTTGAAAGCGAAAAAACTAAAATCGTGTCCGTTCATAATCAAGAAACCCCGGGTGAAGATGAACTGGTTAAAAATAAAACCGGTGCATTGGCAGATGTTCTTACCGATAAAGGATTTTTGCTTGATGAATTCTCATATCCGGGTAATTCTGCATTAGAAGTTAATCTGAAATATTTAAATAAAAGAGATAACATTTTACTGATACACAATACATTCAGCAAAAATGAGGATGTTGAATATGCGGAAAACTTTTCCGATAATATTTATTGGGTATTTTGTCCGTTATCAAATCTGTATATCGAAAATACATTACCGGATATTTCGATGTTTTTTAAAAAAAGCGTTAAAACTTGTATAGGAACTGACAGCTATGCTTCAAATACAGAACTTTCCGTGTTAAGTGAACTAAAAGTAATTACTGAAAATTTCCCTGAAATTCCTTTTGATAAATTAATTGAAAGTGCAACGCTGAACGGTGCGAAAGCCTTAAAAATTGAGGAGAGGTTTGGTAGTATTGAAATTGGAAAAACACCCGGAATAAATTTAATCAGTTCTTTTGATTTTGAGAAAATGACCTTAAAATCTGAAAGTAAAGTGAAAGTTCTGATTTAAGCAATGACGAAATTTTTCCCTTCAATATAATTTTTTGAAATCAAAAAATCTTTTATTTTTGAACGCATTCCTCTGTTATTCACAAAACTGACAATGTAAATTTTTCCCGGATCGGGAATGGTTTCGTATGAAATAATGTTTTTGTCATCAATTTTATTTTTATCAACATCAATAAAATATTTCGTTTGAATTCCTGAATCTTCAAGGTATTTTAAACGGTTTTTGCTCAATTTTCCGGCACCCCATACGACAATTTGAGGAAAAAACGGATTGTTTTCTTTTAAGAATCGGAATAAGTAAGTTGATTTAATTCTGTAAAATGCATCAAAAGAATACCGCTTATCAGTTCTTGTCAATCTGTTTTCGGAATCATACCAATCAAGTAAAGTGTCCGGTAATTTGTGATATTTTACCCCTTTTTCAATCCATCGCAGAAACAATTCATAATCTTCGGGAAAATGTCCTTCTTTATAAAATCCGTATTTTTCAATACAGGTTTTCCGAAATAAAATCGTAGGATTTATGACCTGTAATTCAGAAAAACGATTTATAGAAATTTCCGTATGTGTCAAATATTTATTTGTTTCTTTGACATAAGCAAGCATGCCTTTACTTTCAGAATTTCCGATAAAGTTTACCCTGCAACTCACCACGTCAATCTCCGGATGCTCCCTGATATATGCATATTGTTGCATAAATTTTTCGGGATGCCACACATCATCAGCATCTGCTCTTGAGATGAGATTTGCTTTTGCTTTGTGTAATCCTTTTAGCGAAGCAAACACCACACCTTGTTTACTTTCGTTCATTATTTTTAGTCGCTTGTCTTTTTCTGACAGATCTCTGATAATTTGTTCACTGTTATCAGTTGAATTATTATTCACGGCAAGTAATTCAAAATTATCAAATGTTTGATTTAAAATAGAATTTACGGAACGTTCAAGTGTTTTTTCTGCATTGTAAAAAGGGAGTATAACGGATATTTCGGGCATAAGAACAGATATAAAAAAACCTTCGAAATTATTCGAAGGTTTTAATTGAAAATAAGTTAAGAATTATTCGCCTCCCAGTAAATATCCTACGGATAATCCGAAGAAAATATTTTTTTGTGAAGCATCACCCGTAATTGCTACAGTAGGATCATCTTTAGTCGCATATCCTGTTGCACTGTAGTACTGGCTTCCTGTATTAATAAAATTCATTAAACCCATACCTGCATTTAATTCAACAAATACACCTGAAAAATTAGCACCAACGCCAAAGTTTAAACCGACATCCATTTTATTGTATAAGTCGCCGGATCCTCCTTCATTATTTGTGTCAGAGTATGCTTGAGTAAAGTCGAAACTCGGATTAGGATCACTGAAAATATCCAATGTTCCTGTTTGAGAAGTACCGTTGGCATCCCATGTTGCTGATTGATTTCCTTGTAATGCGTAAGCAAAATAAGGTCCTACAAATACATAAGCAGGTCCAAATCCAAATTTAGGAGAAATGCCTATTTGTAAATAGTTAATATTTTGGTTATAAGCATATTCCAAACCAAGTGCTCGGTATGGCCAATTAGCATCAGTTTCGTCTCTTGAGTCATAATCAGAACCGAGTTGGTTGAAACCGACATCGGCTCTTAAACTCATCATGTCGTTAACAGGCATTTCCCCGACTAAACCAAAGTTGAAACCGGTACTCATTTTTGAACCGTCCGGAGAATAAAAGTTAATTAAATAACCGGACATGTTGTATCCGGCTTTTACGCCGAATTTTTGTGCATTCATTGTAAAAGCAAATAAAATTGCTGCTGATAATACCAATAATTTTTTCATAATTG
>JANTGL010000082.1 GCA_024762915.1 Bacteroidales bacterium
CATTTATCAGATAACTTAATATTTTTCAATCCTAAGTTTTCCATTTCTCTTTCCAATTCTTTTGCCAATTCAAATTGTTTAACCGTACTCGGATTGGTATCTGAATCAGGATCCGATTTTGTATCAAAACCAATATATTTTAAGAATTTATATTTTACACTTTTCATTTTTTCTTTTTCTTTTTGTTGTTAACGATTTCAATTTTAATTGATTTTTCGTTTTTATTTTCTTTATCTTTTTCAATACCTACTTTAATTTCATCACCTTCGGAAATTGATGCCTCAATAATAACTTCCGCCATTTCATTTTCAACATATTTTTGAATGGCTCTTTTTAAGGGGCGTGCTCCGTATTTTACATCCAAACCTTTTTCGGCAATAAATTCTTTTGCTTCGTTTGTAATATTAAGTTTATATCCTAAATCTTCAACACGTTTATATAAACCGGAAAGTTCAATATCAATTATTTTGAAAATATGCTCTTTTTTCAGCGGATTAAATATAATTACGTCATCGATTCTGTTTAGGAACTCGGGCGCAAATGTACGTTTTAAAGCTTTTGTAATAATTGATTTACTGTGATCGTCGTCTTCACTTGTGTCAGCAAAACCGATACCTTTTCCGAAATCGGCTAAATTTCGAGCACCGACATTGGATGTCATGATAATTACCGTATTTTTGAAATCAACACGTCTTCCGAGACTGTCGGTTAATTGTCCGTCATCAAAAACTTGCAATAACAGATGGAATATATCCGGATGTGCTTTTTCAATTTCATCAAATAAAATGACCGAATAGGGTTTGCGGCGTACTTTCTCAGTCAATTGACCGCCTTCTTCGTGACCGACATATCCCGGAGGTGAACCGATTAATCTTGAAACGGAGAATTTTTCCATATATTCACTCATATCAATTCTGATTAGTGCTTCTTCCGTATCAAAGAGATATTCGGTCAATTTTTTTGCAAGATGTGTTTTTCCGACACCCGTAGGACCAAGAAAAATAAATGTACCGATGGGCTTATTCGGGTCTTTTAATCCTGCTCGGTTGCGTTGAATGGCTTTAACAATTTTTGTGACAGCAGGATCTTGTCCGACAACTTTTTCCTTTAATTGAGCTTTCATCTCAAGTAAACGAACACTTTCAGCTTTAGCAATTCGGGTAGCCGGAATCCCTGTCATCATGGCAACCACTTTTTCAACATCCGATTGTTGTACGATTTCGCGATGTTGAGAAAGATTATTTGTCCATCTTTCTTTGGCTTTTTCAAGGTCGGTTTCGAGTTGCCGTTCTTTGTCTCTTAAATTAGCTGCAGCTTCAAATTCCTGATTATCTATAGCTTTTTGTTTTTCAGTAACCAAAGATTTGATTTCCTCTTCAATTTTTGCAATGTCTTCGGGTACTTTTAAATTCATGATGTGAACTCGTGAGCCGGTTTCATCCAAAGCATCAATGGCTTTATCAGGAAGATGCCGATCGCTGATATAGCGTTCAGTTAATTTAACACAAGAATCTAAAGCATCATCCGTGTAACTTACATTATGGTGATCTTCATATCGGTCTTTAATATTTTCGAGAATTTCACGCGTTTCTTCAGTAGTTGTGGGGTCAACCATGACTTTTTGGAAACGTCTTTCCAAAGCACCGTCTTTTTCAATGTATTGGCGGTATTCATTAAGTGTTGTTGCTCCGATTGTTTGAATTTCGCCTCTTGCAAGAGCCGGTTTTAACATATTTGAAGCATCAAGCGATCCGCTGGCTCCTCCGGCACCGATGATGGTATGAATTTCATCAATAAAAAGAATCACATCCGAATTATCCTGCAGTTCGTTTAAAATCGATTTCATGCGTTCTTCAAATTGGCCTCTGTATTTTGTTCCGGCTACAACGGAAGCCATATCCAATGTTACAATTCGTTTATTAAACAGTACTCTGGAAACATTATTTTCGGTAATCCTGATAGCTAAACCTTCAACAATAGCAGATTTACCGACACCCGGTTCACCTATTAATACCGGATTATTCTTTTTTCTTCGACTTAAGATTTGAACCAATCGCTCGATTTCTGTTTCCCGTCCTACGATGGGATCCAGTTTGTTTTCTGCGGCTGCTTTTGTTAAATCGACACCGAAATTATCCAAAACAGGTGTATCACTGTCAGATTTTTGGGCACGTTTCCCCTTTTTTTTGCGAAATGAATCATCTTCATATTCATCTTCAAAATCGTCATCATCTTCATCCGGAATATCAGGTCCGTCAGCTTCATTAATGAATGTATTTATTAAAATATCTTTTACTTTATCATAGTTTAATTCATTATCTTTTAAAATCTGATAAATGATACCGCTTTGGCTTTCTTCTTCTTTAAGAATTGCAAGTACCAGATGATCGGGTGTTGCTAATTTATCGTTAAAATCTTTTGTTTCAAAAAAAACAAGTTTTAATGTTCTTGCCGAAGATTTAAGCAGGGGAAGTTCTTCTGTTTTAGGATCCAGTGAACCGTCGTTGTCTTTAATTCTGTTTTCGATTGATTTTTTGATTAAATTCAAATCGATATTATGATTCACTAATATTTGTAAAATGTTTGCAGAACCTTCTCTTAATACACCCAAAAAAAGATGTTCGTTGCTTATGTAATCATTTCCCAGTCTGACAGCTTCTTCCCGGCTGAAAGACAAGACTTTTTTTAATTGTTTGGAATATTTATTCATAATTTTTATGTCATTGTTTTAAGAACCTACAAATTTATAAATTCTATTTTAGTTTAAATGATTTTTACGGATTGTTTTTAACAATAATTAAGCGATTATCTGAATGAGATAATCGCTTAATTGCAATGAGTTGAATAAAAATTTTTTATTCTTCCGTTTTATTAACTTCTATTTTATCTTCAGTTTCTTCAGATTTATCGTCTGTTTCATTAAATTCCATGATTTCGGCATCAACCAATAAATTATACCATTTAATCATTTTTTTAATATCTGAAACATATACTCTGTCTTCATCATATTCAGGAACAGCTTCTTTAAAAAAAGCTTTTAATTCTTTTCCGGAAGCATTATGACTGATCGCTTTTTTACCGTCTTCTTTTTCAAAAAATTTTTTGAAAATATCTTCCAGTTTAATGTCATCACCTGTTGTAAAAACTGATATGTCATTTAATGAACTCATTTGTTCGGTAATAAAAGCACTGGAACGTTTTCCGTCTTCTAATGATTCAACAACAGCACTGTTTTTAGATTGTGCAATGTGTTTGTATAAACCCGGTCTTCCTGAAATTGATAAAATTTTACTTAAATCCATAGTTTTTTTAATTTGTGCAAAAGTAAACGGAATTTCTATTTTCAAAAATTTTAGTTTATAAATAACGTGTAAATTCTTATTTTGTTACTTAATGTTAAAGGTTTTTAACAGATTTTGATGAATTGACAGTATTTGCGGTGTGATAAGTTCCTTATTAACATTATTTATCACATAATCGGAATTATTAATTTTTAAGCTGTCATCTGATTGATTATTAATCCGATTCATTATTTCTTCTTTCGTTGCATTGTCACGTTTAATCAGTCGTTCTATTCTTAAAGATAAAGGTGCCGTTACCGTAATAATTTTATCAACATCATTGTAGATACCGCTTTCAAAAAGAATTGCCGTTTCTTTTATCAGATAAGGTGAGTCTTGTTTCTCGCACCAATTTTTAAAATGCTTTTTGACGGCAGGATGCACAATGGAATTTACGGTATTTAATTTATCTTTATTATTGAAAATCAAGTCGGCCAATTTTTTACGGTTCAATTTATTTTCATTGTCATAAATATCGTAACCGAAAATCATTTTTAATTTATTGATAATATCCGAATCATTATTCATTAATAATTTTGCTTCAGTATCAGAATTATATACGGCAATTCCCAAGTTCTCAAGAACTTTTGAAACAACGGTTTTTCCGCTTCCTATTCCTCCTGTGAGTCCGACTGTATACATTGTATAATATTAAATATAAAAATCTTAATAATGAAAGGAGCTGTCTCCTAAAAATTCTCTTAAAATTGATGTCGGCGGTATTTCATCTTCGTCATTTAAATCTTTAAAATAAGATAAAAATTTCAATATTCGTCGTGCTTCAGCAAATTCTTTTTCTGATTGACAGATATTTTTCAACAAGGGTTCCGCATATTTTTTTAATAAAGCCAATTCGTACAGTAAAGCAGAATTAAACATAATATCGGCATGTTCCTGAAACGGAAAAATATTCTTTTCTTCACCTCTTCTTACACTCGGCCATCTTTTTAAGGTATCAAATGCACTGTATCCGCGGTATTTATAATCCCGTATCATTCTGCGTAACAGTCGATTATCCGTAGTCGGTATTCTGTTATGTCCGTCAATTCCGATTTGAGTTAGTGCAGATATATAAATCTTATATTTTATTTTTGAATCAATATGTTTGGTCAATTTCGGGTTTAAAGCATGTATCCCTTCTGCAATTATAATTGTATCATGATTTGCAGAAATTTTGGTACCGTCAAAAAAACGTTTTCCTTCTTCAAAACTGAATTTTGGAATTTCAATTGTTTTGCCGGCTTGTAAACCATTCATATTCTGAGTAAATGTTTCAATATCAATGGCATCTATTGTTTCAAAATCATATTCTCCGTTTTCGTCAAGCGGAGTATCTTCTCGATTTACAAAATAATTATCTAATGAAATTTGAACCGGTTTTAAACCTGCTACAATTAATTGTACGGCAAGTCGTTTTGAAAAAGTTGTTTTTCCCGAAGAAGACGGACCTGCAATTAAAATTAATTTAATTGTTTCTTTATCTTTAATTATATCAGCAATTTCAGCAATTTTTTTCTCATGCAAAGCTTCTGAAATTTTTATTAATTCTCCTCCGTAACCGTTATTTATTCTGTCATTTAACCTTCCGACATTTGCAGAATTCAATGCTTTTACCCACTGTTTGTGTTCATCCAAAATATCAAACATCTTTTTTTGTTTAACAAAAGGGACGAGTTTTTTCGGATCGGAACGTTTCGGAATTTGCAGCAGCATTCCGTCATATAAAGGAATTAAGTTAAAATTGATTAAATAACCGGTTGAAGGGACCAAATATCCGTAAAAATAATCAAGCATATTATCAAGTCGGAAAATTGAGGTATAAAGTGCAGGACTTTGCTTGAATAAATTAGCTTTTTCAGGTAAATTATTAGTTTCAAATATTTTTATGGCTTCAGAATTCAAGATATCTATTCTGATAAAAGGATAGTTTGCTTTGATAATTTTTTGCATTTGCAATTTAATATCTTCGATCAAGGGGATATTTTTAGTTAAATCCATATTCTTTATTTCGCAAAAATATCCTCCTGAAACGGTATGTTCTATCATTAAATCAGCCTCAGGCATAAGATCTTTAACCGCTTTCATCAAAACAAAATACAAAGAACGAAAATACATTCGCATTCCGTCATCATGAGTAATATCAATAAATTCGACTTGATGCGGTTTTACAATTCTAAAAGCCAATTCTTGGACTTCATTGTCAACTAATGCTCCGACAACGGGATATTTTAAATCGGGTTCTGTTTCTTCTAAAATATCTGATAATGGTGTTCCGAAAGGAAACTGAAGCACTTGATCCGTAGAAATACACTTTATTTTTAGCATCCTTATAATTTTTGTTTCTTACAAGATTACATATTTATATTTTTTTGTAAAAATTTATTTTTCTGAAAATATATTCTTTCTATTTTTGCATGAAATTATCCGGATATTTTAATTATTAATTTTACAAACAAAAAAAAATGACATTAGATACTAATTTAGAGCATATAACAAGTGAAGCTCAATATCATGAAATAATAAATAACAACGAAAATGTAATGATATGTTGCGGAAGAATGGGGCCGATGTGTGTGCCGGTTTATGCCGATATGGAAGATATAAGAAACGAGTATTCGCACATAAAGTTTTATGATATGCTTTTTGATATTCCTGATGCTCATGTAATCAGAAATTTACCTGAATGTAGAGGATTTATGGGACTTCCGTTCACGGTTTACTATAAAAACGGAAAAGTGGTTAAGGCTACGAGCAGCATTCAAATGCGCGATCAAATTACGACAATTTTGGATGAACAGTTTTCATAATAATTAATTCTAAGGATTTAAAGCATCTTGCAATTTGCAGGATGCTTTTTTTACCGGAAATATAATCATGGAAGAATACGAAGTAATTATTTTAGGCGGCGGACCTGCCGGTTTAACGGCGGGAATATATTTGTCCAGAGCAAAAGTTAAAACATTAATTATCAATGAAGGAATAATAGGCGGGCAAATGTCATTAACACATGAAATTGCCAATTATCCCGGTGTTCCGAATATCAGCGGTTACATGCTTTCGCGTACCATGCAAAAACAAGCGGAATCATTCGGATGTAAAGTGATTTCAAATGCAAAAATCACTTCTTATAAATTTGCTGATAAATTAAAATCTGTTGAGCTTGCCGGAAAAGGCTCTTTCAGCGCAAAAGCCGTTATTATTGCTTCCGGAGGGAAATCACGAGAATTAAATGTTCCCGGGGAAAAAGAATTTGCCGGCAGAGGCGTATCATATTGTGCAACTTGTGACGGTGATTTTTTTCAGGATAAAGAAATAATTGTTGTGGGAGGCGGAAATTCCGCACTTGAAGAAGCGGTTGCCCTGACACAATATGCAAGCAAAGTTACGGTTGTTCATGAATTTGACTATTTTCAGGCACATAAAAAAGCCGTTGAAGAAGCGACATCACATCCTAAAATTGATTTTATTTTAAATTCTACCGTTTCGGCTTTTTACGGTTTGCAATCTCTTGAAAAAGTTACCGTAAAGAACCTAAAATCAGGGGAAGAGTTTGAGAAAAAAATTGACGGTGTTTTTATTTTTATCGGCTACGTTCCTCAAACAGAACCGTTTATTGATATTGTCAAACTTAATGAGCGAAAAGAAATTATAGTGGATAATACGATGATGACTTCTGTTTCCGGAGTTTTTGCCGCCGGTGATTGTATTGAAAAACGGTTTCGTCAAATTACGACGGCTGTTTCCGACGGAACGAAAGCGGCTTTATATGCGATTGAGTATATTCAGAAGTAGTTTAAAGGGGAAAGTTAAAAGGGGAAAGTTAAAAGGGAAAAGGATAAAGTTGAAAGTTTAAAAGGAAAAGTTTATTGTTGAAAGTATCAAGGGAAAAAATTCTGTTTGATAAAGCATTCTTTTCAGACAAGTTAATTTTGGGATGGTGTAAGTATGCGGCTGTCTATAAAACTCTGATTAGTCATGCTGAACTTGTTTCAGCATCTTTATAAATCACTGAAATTTTTTTTAATGAGATTCTGAAACAAGTTCAGAATGACATCTCTGTTGATTCTTTAGACAGTTTCATTTTATTAAACATTACAAATTTTTCAATAACTCTTTCTTAATAATTTTGCTCCAAATTTTATAACCTTTTTCATTCATATGAAGTCTGTCATTTATAAAGATATCTTCTCTGATTTGACTGTTTTTATTGAACATTTGCTTGGTAATGTCAATATAAAATAAGTTTTTATCTTGTTTGCAATAGTTTTTAATCAACTTATTTGTTATTTGCATTTTTTTCAGATAAGCCATTCGTGAAGGCGAAGGTTTTATTGATACAAAAAAGATTTTTGTATTCGGAAGATATTGTTTTGTCAGTTGAATAAAAATATCGAAACTTTTTAAAATAACTTCGGGTGTCAGAAAGGGAGCAAGCACATCATTATCACCTTCATAAATAACAATTGCCGAAGGATTATAGGGCCTTACAATTCTGAAAAAATAATAATCAAGCTCCGGCATGGTGGAACCGCCGAAACCTCTATTAAGAACGGGAACGGGAAATAAATCTTTTTCCATATTCAGCCATTTTTTAAAGCTGGAACTTCCTACAAATAAAACGTTTCCTTTTGTAATGCCTTTTGCCGAATCCTCTTTTTCAAATTCAATAATTTGGTCTTCATAACGATTAAAAAAAACCGTATCCATATCCTTTGCCAATTCCGGGATATAGTTTGAAGCGTTGTATGTGAAAAAATCTTTTGAAAAAGATGTAACATCCTTATCAGCATTTGTTTGAGAATAGGATAAGAATGTGATTGATAACAAGATATATGTCAGAATGTGTTTCATTTATTTTAAAGTTATAATTTATTGATATTCTGCTTATTCGGTTTTGTCATCATTTTTGTTAAAAAAGACAAAAATACCGCCAAAAAACTACATTTTAATATCTTATTCCCCGTATTCCGCTTTGCTCTATACGGGGCTATTAATATTTAACCCTTACAGGGTTTTATTCTCTTAAGTGTCTGTGTACCATTATTTTTCTCTTGCAAATTTCATGTTCAGCACAAAGTCTTTCACAAAAATCATAAATCTTTCATAGTGTCCTTAGTGAATTCTTTGTGAACATTGCGGTTAAGTTTTTATTTCAGGTGTTTCATAAATGATTGTTTTGTCTGCAAATATATTCAAATAATGTTCCGTTTACGAAATCATTTTCTAATTTTGTAAAAATATTAATACTAAATATATTAAGATGACTTTAATCAAATCCGTTTCCGGAATTAGAGGAACGATAGGGAATAAACCCGGAGATAATTTAACACCGATTGATATTGTAAAATTTACTTCGGCTTTTTGCTCAATTATTAAAAAAAGTGTCGGTAAAGAAAAGGTAAAAATTGTTGTAGGCAGAGATGCCCGAATTTCGGGACAATCCGTGTCTGATTTGGTGTGCGGAACTTTAGTTGCTAACGGAGCAAAAGTTGTAAATATCGGTTTGGCAACTACACCGACGACAGAAATTACCGTAACGGAAGAAGATGCAGACGGCGGAATTATCATTACGGCAAGTCATAATCCGAAACAATGGAATGCTTTAAAGTTATTGAATAATAAAGGCGAATTTATTTCCGCTTCTGACGGAGATGAACTTTTGAAAATTGCCGATACCGATTTTGATAATTTCACCTTTACCGATATTGAAACTTATCAAAAAATTGAAAATAAAGATTATCTGCAAAAACACATTGATTTAATTCTGCAAAATAAGTATGTTGATGTTGAAGCTGTTAAAAATGCAAATTTTAAAGTTGCCATTGATGCCGTTAATTCGGTAGGCGGAATTGCTTTACCGCCTTTGTTGGAACAACTCGGGGTGAAAGAAGTCGTTAAATTAAATTGCGAAGCAACCGGACATTTTGCTCACACACCCGAACCTGTTCCGCAAAATCTTACTCAACTTTCCGATTTGATGAAGGAAAAATCGCTTGATGTCGGTTTTGCCGTTGACCCGGATGTTGATCGTTTGGTTATTATTAACGAAGACGGAACGATGTTTAATGAAGAATATACCATAGTGGCAATTGCCGATTACATTTTATCTCAAACTCCCGGGAATACGGTTTCAAATCTGTCATCGAGCAGAGCTTTGCGTGATGTTACCGAAAAACACGGCGGTAATTATTTTGCATCGGCCGTAGGAGAGGTTAATGTGGTTGCAAAGATGAAAGAAGTTAATGCCGTATTCGGAGGTGAAGGCAACGGCGGCGTAATTTTTCCCGAATTGCATTACGGACGCGATTCGCTAATCGGAATAGCTTTGTTTTTAACACATTTGGCAAAATCGAAATTAAAATGCTCCGACCTCAGAGCAACTTACTCCGATTATTTTATTTCAAAAAATAAAATTGAATTGACAAATAATACAAATGTTGATGCAATTTTAGATGATGTGAAAACAAAATTTTCTTCGCAAAAAGATGTTTCG
>JANTGL010000083.1 GCA_024762915.1 Bacteroidales bacterium
GCGGTGCATCCATTGTTGAAATGATTGATGTTGTTTTTCCCGTTAAGAATTTATCCCACTTAAGCATTTTTTCGGATTTTAAATATTGAAAAGCAAATCCTGACATAAAGGTTTGTTCAATAAAAGCTTTTAACATTGCCGGCATTGAATACCACCAAATGGGGTATACCCAAACGATGTGATCGGCTTCTTTTATTGATTTACGTGCGTTTAAAATATCTTCGGATACTTCATAATCTTTAAATTCTGTTTGAAATGCCTCGAATTTAAGATCCTTCATGTTTATGATTTTTATTGTTGCTCCGGAATTTTCAGCAGCATTTTTATAAGTTTCCGTAATTGCCGAACTGAAACTTTCATTTTTCGGATTTCCGTTAATAATTAAGATGTTTTTCATTAGTATTTGTTTATATAAATGAATACTCACTCATTAATGAATAAAAAAAATATATTTTTGAGTTAAATGTTTCCCCTCTTTTAATAATGTATATGTTTTTATTGTTTAATTTAACTGTTTCTGATATTGGTTCATTATAGTGACTGAAAGTTCCGTAATGTACCGGTAAAATAATTTTCGGTTTTATTATTTTTACAAATTTTTTAAGCATTTGTACTGTCATTGTTAAAGTACCGAAAATTGTTCCTTTTGATGCGCCGCCTACATTCGGTATAAAAATATCCGCTTTTCTGTTAAATAAGGCTTTTGCAACTTTCTGTTTATAAACCGTATCTCCGGAAACATAAATTTCAAGCTTTTTATTATTTTTAATTATTGTCAACCAATATCCGTTTACGCCTCCTGCAGCAAGTGCACTTATAGGTATTATACCGTGAACAGCCGGAATTGCCTCAATTGTTATTACAAAATCTTTTATATTTAATTTTGTTTTTTGATTATGATTTAATATCTTGATATTGTAATTTATTAACTTTTTTTTCAGATTTTTGTGAATAATCAATTTGCTTTCTTTATTAATAACATTTAATCCTTCTTTATCAAGGTGATCTTCATGATTGTGTGTCAGCAACCAGAAATCAATATTTTTAAAATCTTGTTTTTCAAATTTTGCTTCTTCAATACGTGTTGATTTAAACCAAAAAAAATCTTGTACACTTCCTTGCTCACAAAGAACCGGATCACATGCAAATTTTAAATCATCAATTTGCATTATCCATGTTGCTCCGCCGATTGGTTTAAATTTTATTTCCATAAATTCTCGCTTTCTATTTTAAAGCATTTAAACACATGTCAACCATATTTTCTATATCCGAAGAACTGATCGGTTTATCCGAAATGATTTTCTTTCGTCTCATTTCCAACATTTTTACAGGCATCCCGAATGTTATTGTCAAAACATCTTCAATGCTTCTTTTATTACTTATTTCTCCGGTTTGAATTCCTTTTGCCCATAATTGTTGTCCGATTTTTACAAAATTATTTTTGATAATTTCAGGAAAATCAAAATTATGATCGTGATCCATAATAAATATAAATGCTGTAATTTCAGGTGTCTCGGCAGATGTGTCAGCTAAAAATTGAAAACTTTGTTTTAAAATTTCTGATATTTTATCTTCACTTTCAATCAAATTAAAGATTAAAGTATGAAAATAACCCATCGTTTCCTTAAATAATTCTACAACTAATTCATTTTTATTGGCATAATGTCTATATAAATAACCGTCAGAAACGCCTGCTTGCTTTGCAATATAGGAAATTGTTGCTCCGTGATACCCTTTCTCGACAATTGCTTTTAATGCAACTGTTTTTACTTCGTATAATTTATTTAAATCTGTTTCTCTCATTTTAATAAATGAATATTCATTCACAAAAGTAGAGTATTATTTTTAATAAAAAAAATTATCTTTGTAAAAATATATTATTTTTTTATTTAAACCTTTTTAAATATCTTATTATGAGAAAAATATATAAATTATCCGGTTTGTTTTTTTTCCTGATTATTTCTTATTTCTTTTTGAACAGTTGCAATAATTCATTGTTCGGAATAAAAGGATCGGGAGATATAATTAAAAAAGAAATCAATTTACAAGCGTTTACTAAAATTGAACAGGCGATTGATGCAGATGTTGTAATAAGTAAAGGCGATGTTCAGAAAATTGAAATTGAAGGACAAGAAAATATTATTGATAATATCATAACTGATGTTAAGTCCGGAGAATGGATAATAGATTTTGATAAAAAAATCAGCACACATAAAACATTAACGGTTTTTATTACAATTCCGACTTTTGAAAAAGTTATTCTGACAGGTTCCGGAAATATCTACTCGGATGATACTTTTGATATAAATAATTTAAACCTTGCAATTTCCGGAAGCGGAGATATTGATTTTTTCATTAATTCAGAAGATATTAATATTTCAATTTCCGGCTCGGGTAATATTTATTTGGAAGGCGGAACGATAGATCAAAATGTTTCAATTTCCGGATCGGGAAATTATACTGCATTTAACTTTTTCAGTAAAAAATCAGAAATAGATATTTCTGGTTCGGGAAATTGTGAAGTATATGCTCAAGATGATTTATTTGTAACAATTAGCGGAAGCGGCAATGTATATTATAAAGGCAGTCCTTCAATAAATTCAATGATTTCGGGTTCGGGTAAAATAATAAATTCAAATTAAAATTTGTGAAAATATTATTTGTTTGTACAGGTAATTCGTGCAGAAGTCAAATGGCTGAGGGAATTTTAAAATCATTTGATGAAAATTTGCAAGTTTTTTCTGCCGGAATAAAACCGGAGAAAGAAATTACTTCTTATACAATTGAAGTATTGAAAGAAGCCGGATTTGATATTTCGGGGCAATTTCCCAAGGATATAAAATTATTTGAAGGAAAAGAATTCGATTATTTGATTACGCTTTCAGAGACTGCAAAAGTATATTGTGAAAAATTTTCTGATAAAGTGAATAATATTTTACATTTTGAGATTGATGACCCGTTTGAAGAAGAAGGAAGTATTGAAGAAATCTTCCAAAAATACAGAAAATCACGAGATGATATTTATAATAAATTGATTTCCGTAAATTTTAATCCTGTAATTTGATATATTAATAAAACACTAACAGAAAGAATGAATAAAACTTCGATAACTAATCTTACACCTTATCTGTTGTTTTTTGCATTGTTTACGGGAATAATTGCACCTTCATTATTTTCAGACGGTATGTTTACCGACGGTACAATGTATGCTTCAATAGCGCGAAATTTAGCCGAAGGTAACGAATCGTTTTGGCATCTACATTTTTCAGGTTTTGAAATGGCAAATTTTTATGCACATCCGCCTTTGGTTTTTTTTCTGACTTCAATCGGGTATAAATTATTTGGTGACAGCATGATTGTAGAACGAATTTATTCTTTTTCTGCTGCTGTCTTCACCGGAATTTTAATTGCTTTGATTACAAATACAGTTGCAAAAGAAAATAAAAAAACAATTTCTGTTACGGCCTTGTTTATTTGGTTGGCTTTTCCTTTGGTTCTTTGGTCATATTCGAATAATATGCTTGAAAATACACTTGCAGTATTTGTATTATTGTCAATATTTTTTATTATCAAAAGTTTTAATAAAAACAGATTTGTAATGTTGTTTTTTGCCGGTTTGTCAATATTTGCAGCTTTTATGAGCAAAGGATTTCCTGCATTATTTGTTTGGTCAGTATTTTTCTTTTATTGGTTGATTTTTCGAAAAATATCTTTTGAAAGAATGTTAACAGACAGTTTTTTGTTAGTTTTCTTTTCAATTGTTCCTTTTTTTACAATGGTTTTTATATCAAAAGATGCTTTTAATTATTTTACTGTTTATTTTAGCGAACAAGTATTAAGTAGTTTTGAAGGGACAAATATTGCAGGCAACAGATTTTTAATTTTGAACGGCTTGTTAATTGAATTGATTATTCCTGTTGGTGTGATTAGTTTATTATCTTTAATTTCAAAATACAAAAAACGTAAGATAAAATTTCAAAAACAAAATCTTCAAAACGCTTTGTTATTTTTTCTTATTGCGCTGTCCGGAATTTTACCTTTAATTTTAAGCCATAAACAACGTAATTTTTATATTGTTCAGGCACTTCCTTTTTTAGCAATTGCTTTTTCATTCATAATTTTTGATATGATGAACACGTTTTCGAAAATTTATGACTTTTTTAAAAGAAAAATTTTTAAACCACTTTCTGTTATTTTATTTGCTATTAGTTTGTTAATGATTTTTATATTTGCCGGCAAGACAGGCCGAGATAAAGATAAATTACATGATATTTATGTGATTTCCGATTTTCTTCCTGAAAATACAAATGTTAAATTAAGTAAAAGTTTGCATTCTGATTGGTCTTTATATGCTTATGCAGAACGGTACGGAAAATTAACCGTTTCTGACAGAATTGAGGCAAATTATTATCTGACGGAAAAGAAATTATTTTGTGATACAGCGTTTCAAAAAATAAATTTAGATTTAAAAAAATATACACTTTTTCAGAAAAAACAGTGAAAGAATATACCATAAAAACAGCCATTGTTATTTTAAATTGGAACGGGAAAAAAATTTTGGAACAATTTTTACCGTCTGTAATTAAATATTCAAAAAATGATGATACTGAGGTAATTGTAGCCGATAACGGTTCAACGGATTATTCGGTTTCTTTTTTAAAAGAAAAGTTTCCGGAAATAGAATTAATTTTATTTGATAAAAACTACGGTTTTACGGGAGGCTATAATAAAGCTTTACAACAAATTAATGCAGAGTATTTTGTATTGTTAAATTCCGATGTTGAAGTAACGAAAAATTGGCTTAATCCGATTATTAACATATTGGATGCAGATAAAACAATTGTAGCGGCAATGCCTAAAATTTTAGCTTATAATAATAAAAACCAATTTGAATATGCCGGAGCATCGGGCGGGTTTATTGATAAATTCGGTTATCCGTTTTGCAGAGGCAGAATTTTGGACAAAATTGAAGAGGATAGGGGACAATATAATGATGTAAAAGATATTTTTTGGGCAAGCGGTGCGGCAATGTTTGTCAGAGCGGATTTATACAAACATTTTGGAGGTTTGGATGATGACTTTTTTGCCCATATGGAAGAAATTGATTTGTGCTGGCGTATGAAAAATGCCGGATACAGAATTGTTGTCGTTCCTGAAAGTGTTGTGTACCATGTCGGAGGAGGAACTTTGCCGAATAATAATCCGCAAAAGGTTTTCCTTAATCACAGAAATAATTTGTTTTTATTGCTGAAAAATTTACCGAAACAAAAATTAATTCCGTTAATTTTCTCCCGATTAATTCTTGACGGTTTATCCGGAATTTTATATCTTGTGAGTTTAAAATTCGGTTTCTTTTTTGCTCTTATAAAAGCTCATTTCAACTTTTACGGCAATATTTCTAAAATGATTAAAAAAAGGAATACACAAAATGTTAGTGAAGGAAACCAAAATGAGATTTATCAAAAAAGTATTGTATTTTCTTATTTTTTGAGAAAAAAAGATACTTTTGACAAGTTAAAATCTTAAAACCTAAAAACAATTATTGTGTCTGACAGCATTGTAATTATACCGACTTATAACGAAAAAGAGAATATAGAAAACATCATTCGCAAAGTGTTTTCTTTTGATAAAGAGTTTCATATTTTAATTGTTGACGACGGTTCGCCTGACGGAACGGCAGATATTGTAAAACGATTACAAAAAGATTTTTCCGATAAACTTTTTATAATTGAAAGAGAAGGTAAACTCGGTTTGGGAACGGCTTATATTACGGCATTTCATTGGGCAATTGAAAAAAAATATGATTTTATTTTTGAAATGGATGCCGATTTTTCTCACCCGCCGCATGATTTATTAAACTTATACGATGCTTGTAAAAATCAAGGTTTTGATCTTGCCGTAGGTTCGAGATATGTGAAGGGAATAAGTGTTGTGAATTGGCCTTTAGGCAGAATTTTAATGTCTTATTATGCCTCAACCTATGTAAGGACTGTTCTCGGAATGACGATTAAGGATACAACGGCAGGATTTGTTTGCTACCGGAGAGAAGTGTTGGAAAATATAGGAATCGATAATATTCGAATGAAAGGATACGGTTTTCAAATTGAAATGAAATATCGGGCTTATAAGTGCAACTATAAAATTAAAGAAGTTCCTATTATTTTTACGGACAGAACGGAAGGTAATTCAAAAATGAGCGGCGGAATTTTCAGTGAAGCTTTTTGGGGTGTTCTTAAACTTCGTTTTAATTCTTCTAAAATAAAAAAAGATTGTCTGAAAAATAAATAACTCAGACAATCTTAATAAAACTAAACTAAAACATTTTTTATAAATAGCTTGATTGCGGATTTTGAGCATCCACAACTGCAATCGCTGCCATATTAACAATTTCTCTTACTGAAGCTCCCAATTGAACAACATGAATCGGTCGTTTTATTCCGCATAAAACAGGTCCTATAACTTCTGCACCGCCTATTTCCTGCATAAGTTTGTATGAAATATTTCCTGAACTTAAATTAGGGAATATTAATGTATTAACATGTTTGCCTTTTAATTTTGAAAACGGATAATATTTATCACGTAAATCAGTATTCAGTGCAAAGTTTGCTTGCATTTCACCGTCAACTATAATATCAGGAAATTCTTTATGTAAAATTTTTACTGCTTCACGAACGCGTTCAGGACTTCCTGATCGTGAAGATCCGAAATTTGAATAAGAAAGCATAGCAACAATCGGTGTTTCACCCAGCCATTTTATCGTTCGAGTTATCGTATTTGTTGTATTTACTAATGTTTGTGCATTCGGACGCTTATTAATTGTGGTATCGGCGAAAAATAAGGGTCGGTTATTTGAAATAACGATATACATCCCGGCAATATGTTCAATTGTTTGGTTGCATCGAATAACTTCTAGGATTGGTTTTATTACTTCTTTATATTTTGTTGAATAACCTGTTACAAAAGCATCAGCTTCACCGTGTTCAATCATCATGGCACCGAAATAATTTCGATTATACATTTTTTCATTCGCTTCTTTATACCTAATCCCTTTGCGGTATCTTTTTTCATAGAAGAATTGAGCATATTTTTGACGTCTTTCACTCTCTTCTAACGAATACGGATCTATTATTTCAGCTTGTGTTAAAAGATCTTCTAACTTGTACTCTTCGATAATTTTTAAAATCTTATCCTTTCTTCCCAATAAAATCGGTTTTGCAATATTATCATGAATACATATTTCGGCTGCTCTTAAGACATTGTAATTGTCTGCATCAGCAAAAATTAATCGTTTCGGATTTATTTTAGCCTGAGAATAAATTCGTCGAATAAGTTTATTTCCGGTTCCGGTTCTTTCTCTCAGTTCATCTCTATATTTTTCAAAATCTTCAATCGGTTTTTTTGCAACTCCTGAATCCATTGCTGCTTTTGCAACTGCCGGAGAAACTTTTGTAATTAACCTGGGATCTAACGGTTTGGGTATTAAATAATGTTTTCCGTAAACCAAATGTTTGGTGTTATAAGCATTACTGACTTCTTCCGGTACATCTTCTTTTGCCAAGTCTGCTAAAGCATAAACGGCTGCTTTTTTCATTTCTTCATTTATTGCGGTAGCTCTTACATCCAAAGCACCTCTGAAAATAAAAGGAAATCCCAATACATTATTAACTTGGTTAGGATAATCCGAACGACCGGTTGCCATAATAATATCATCTCTTGCTGCAACAGCATCTTCATACGTAATTTCCGGATCGGGATTAGCCATGGCAAAAACAATGGGGTTTTTGGCCATTGATTTAACCATATCTTGCGATAAAACACCTTTGGTTGAAAGCCCGAAGAAAATATCAGCTCCTTTCATTGCATCTTCTAAGGTATCAACTTTGCGTTTTGTAACGTAATTTTTTTTGTATTTGTTAATATCTTTTCTTTTGTCATTAATAACACCTTTGCTGTCACACATCACAACATTGGTTTTTTTAAGACCTAAAGAAATCAATAGATTTGTGCATGCCATGGCAGCAGCACCCGCTCCGCTGACAACCAATTTTACATTTTCAAATTTTTTACCCGCTAAATCAATCGCATTAACCATTGCAGCTGAAGAAATAATTGCCGTTCCGTGCTGGTCGTCATGCATTATCGGAATATCCAATTCTTTTTTTAATCGGTTTTCAATTTCAAAACATTCAGGAGCTTTAATATCTTCTAAATTAATACCGCCAAAAGTCGGAGAAATTATTTTAACAGCTTCTACGAATTTATCAATATCTTTGGTATCCATTTCAATATCAAAAACATCAATATCACCGAAAATTTTAAACAGAAGACCTTTCCCTTCCATCACCGGTTTTCCGGCAACGGCTCCTAAGTCTCCTAATCCCAGAACTGCCGTACTGTTAGATATAACGGCTACAAGATTTCCTTTTGCCGTATATTTATATGCATCGTCCTCATTTTTTTCAATTTCAAGACAAGGATCTGCTACACCGGGCGTATATGCTAATCCCAAATCGCGTTGTGTACTGTGAGGTTTTGTCGGTATGACCTGAATTTTTCCCGGTCTGCCTTCCGAATGATACTTTAAAGCATCTTCTTTAGTTATTTTAGCCATGATTTATATTTTTAAAAATCTTTTGCAAAGTTAAGTCAATAATTTGATAAGAATACATAAATTGATATGTTTACGGACATCAATTTCTGAAATAAATATCACAAAAAAGTTTTGCAGAAAAAATATTTCATATATATTTGCATCCGCTTTAAGGGAAAAGCATTTTAGGGCGATTAGCTCAGTTGGTTCAGAGCACTTGGTTTACACCCAAGGGGTCACAGGTTCGACTCCTGTATCGCCCACAAAAGACAGTCAATTCGGCTGTCTTTTTTATTGTTATTAAAATATATATAATATTTTTACATTCTTTACTCCTAAAGATGAAAATTAATATTTTTAATAAGTACAATAGAACTAAATTTATTCTTGCAGCTTCTGTTTTTGTATTTGTTGCCGTTAACTTGACTATGGTTCATCTTAAAGTTGCAAAGAAGATGATTTTAGCAGAACGTTTTTTTGGAAATCCGGGAGCTTGGATTGAAATATTTTTTATTTCACTATACGGTGCAATAGTTGTTTGGTTTATGCATAATCCGTCGAATGTCGCTAAGTGGCGAAAATATACGTGGGGTCTATTCTCAATTGTGTTTTTTTCTCAGTTAATTCTTGGAATTTCAGGTTTTCATACTTTTTTAATGATAACCGGTAAATTACATCTTCCTGTTCCTGCATTGATTTTAGGCGGTCCTATTTTCAGATATCAAATCGGATTTATGACTATATTGTTCTTAAGTACGATTATTTTATCCGGTCCTGCTTGGTGCAGTCATTTGTGTTATTTTGGGGCATTGGACAATTTACTTGCGAAAGGGAAACCCGAAAAAGGAAAAATTAAACATAAAACAGCTCTAAAAGTGACGACAGCAGTGCTAATTGTTTTCGGTGCATTAATAATGCGATTAAGCGGTGCTTCATATACATGGGCAGCTGTTGCCGGAGGAGCTTTCGGAATTATCGGGATTTTAATAATTTTTATATTCAGCAGAAGAAAAGGAAAAATGGTGCATTGTACATCATATTGTCCGATAGGGACTTTCATTAATTATGCTCGATTTATTAATCCCTTTAGAATGTATATTGAAGAAAGCAGTTGCACTTTGTGTAATATCTGCACAAGCTATTGCCGTTACGATGCATTAAATCCGGAAGATATAAAAAGCGG
>JANTGL010000084.1 GCA_024762915.1 Bacteroidales bacterium
TTGACTTTTCAAAGCGGTTTTGGGTTACATTATGAAACACAGTATTATGTACGTTCATTTGTAGTAACCGGAAAGTTTGTAGGCGGAAATCCCGAATATGATGATATTGCGTATAATCAAAATGAATTACAGTTTACAACTGATAAACCGGTTGATTTATGGGTAGGCGGAAGCATGCAGGAAGCACCGCTTGATTTTCCGGATAATGAATTCAGAGGCGGAACATCCTTTTCATATGACGGATATTTATTTGTTGCACAAGGACATGATGAAGGCCCCATGGGAACGTCTATCGTGTTATACAGATATGATCCTGTAGCAAATGATTGGAACGGAAATATTCCTTATTCGACCAGTTCCGTTTCGCAAGATGCTAATTTTTCAAACTGTGTTTCTTTTGTGATTGAAAAAGTAGATTTGGGTAACCAAATATTTCATGATTGTGTTTATTTGGGTTGGGGTATTACAAATGATGAAACTGAAGCTAATACAGAATTTTACAGATTTGATTTAGAGGCTGATCCCGGTAATCCGAGTTCTTGGTTCAATATTACTTCTTCTTTTGATGCGGAGGAATTACCCGGAACGGCTGTTGAAGATGCTATTGCTTTTTCAATAAACGGAATCGGTTATGTCGGTTTGGGAACAACCGGCTTTGCTGATGATGTTACACCTTGGATGTATAAATTTGATCCTTCAGACAGAGGATTAGGGCATGCCTACGGAAAATGGACTAAATTAGCTGATTTTCCCGGTGGAAACAGAACAAAAGCTGTTACTTTTAAAATAGGGGAAAATGTATATGTATCATGCGGAATGGATAATGACGGAAATTATAAAAATGATTTATGGATGTGCAGCCAAACAACCGGCGATAATTTAAGTTGGGTTCAACGTGCACCCTTCCCCGGAACACCCAGAATTGATGCCGTCGGATTTGCTTTGGGAGAAAACGGTTTCATCGGAACCGGGCTTGATACCGATTCGGCAAGATCGGATTTTTGGCGCTACAATCCTTTTATCAATCAATGGGATCAAAGAGCTTATTACGGCGGTGAAGCGAGATATGAGGCAGTCGGTGAAGGTGTGAAAATTAACGATAACGATTACAGAGGGTATATCGGAACCGGATGGAACGGGACAACATATTTCAGTGATTTTTGGCATTACAGACCTTAATGAATAATTGATAATGAACAATTAACAATGAATAATTTTTATACTAAATTCAGAAAATAAATAAGACATGAAAAAGTCACTTATAATATTATCAATACTTATATTAAGTTCGGGAGTAACATTTGCTCAATGGGACAGTGAGTATGATTATTTTTCCGTAAAATTAGGTGCAACAAATACAATCTTTTCGGCACAACCTGATTCTTTATTAAATAAAATGTTAATTGCCAAAAACGGCTACGATCAATATCGATTATTTCCGGATACGGGCTTTAATTTTAATTATGTACCGGGTTATTACGGATCTTTTATTTACAATCACGATTTGAAAAATAATAATGTGGGTGTATCCTTAGGTATTGATTACAGAATGTACGGAATTGCATCAAATTATTATACCGAATCAATTCCGGAATATAGGTATCGTGAAATTTATAAGATTTCTCAAATTTCTGTTCCCGTATTTATCAGATACGGAAAAAAGTTTTACGAAACTCAAAAGTATATATACGGCGGATTCTCATTCAATTATAATTTATTGGTATCAAAAACTGAGCAAGCTAGTTATTCCGAAACAAATAAAACGGTTGAAATAAATAAAGAATCTTTGAAAAAAAGTAATGTTTCTGCATTAGCCGGCTTTAATTATATGTTTTTTAATGTAGAATTTGATTATGTTTTCGGAAATTTTTTAAGTAAAGATTATACAACGGATTTAGAAAACGGAAGTATTACCAAACCCTATGAAGGCCAACCGAATCATACGTTTATGATTAAAACGGGTATTACTTTACCGATAAACAGTTGGACACCGAGAAAAATTTATGCAATTGAAATGTGGTTCAGAAGATTATTGAAATAATACAGAATAAATTCAGAATAAAAAACCGAGATTTTAATCTCGGTTTTTTATTATTCGATAACGGCTTTTAAGTCCCTTTTTCTTAATTGAGTCATCATTGGTTTTAAAAAACCGTAAGTTCCTTTTTTTACATCGGCTTTCCCCTTATAATGAACTAAATAGGTGCATTGGACGGCTTGTTCTTCTTCATGTTTGCAAATGTCTATTAAAGCATCAATAACATAGTCAAAAGTATGGTAATCGTCATTATAAAGAATCAGAAACTTGTTTGTTGAGTCTAAAGTCTCGGTTGTTTCATTTTCTTTATTTTGTATTTTTTCTTTTTTACTCATAATAAATTTACCGGTAAACAAAATTGAGAATTAGTTCTTTTTTAAAATTTCGATGGCCTCTGAAGCACTTATTTTTATTCCGTTTTTGAAAGCAATTACAAAACCGTCGTATTTTAATCCTTTTATTTCTTTCTTTAGTGCTGCCGCTTCTTTATATGTTTTATAGTTTCCTATAGTATATAAGAACAAACCGCCGTCTATTTGTTTTACTTTAATTGTATATTTCCCTGATAAATTTTCAAATTCTTTCATTTCGGCATTATTTAATTTATGCGAATAAGCCGCTATTTGGACCGAAAAATAAATATTATCTTTATGACTGTCTGAAAATCCGGTAATACTCTTTTTGTTATTTCCTGATGATACGATATCTTTTGCCTGTTGAATACTTATTTTTTCTCCGTAGTTATATGCCGTTACAAAAGCTCCTTCATATCCGGAAGTTTTTAATTTATTACTTGCTTGTTTCGCGGTTTCATATTTTGAATACGGACCGGCCATATATTTATAAGTTGATTTATTATTTTCCGTTAATAAATTCGGGATGTTTAAAAAATCTGATTTTTTCTTCGGATTTGAAAAATTCCCCAGCTGAACACAATATATTAAACCCTTAATTTTTGAAATATCCGTAATGCCGGAATTATTCGTATCAAAATTTTCTGTAACATCTTCATTGTTCCGGTAGGTACTGCCGGTTAATCGAGACATTTCCCGGGCTTCGATTTTTTCAAATGCATCATCTCTGATAATTTTAGATATTCCGTAAGTCGCCGATTTCTTTTCACCGTTCTCAAAAGAAACGACAAAGGGGTCGGTTAAGCCTTTTTTCTTAATATGGTTAAGAACATATTCAGCGGCTTTGTAACTTTTGTATTCTCCTAACATAAATCTTCTGTACGGATTATTTATAAAAGTATCAAAACTGATTGGTGAATATTTACCGTATGTTTTCAGAGGCAATAATCCTTTAAATAAACCGATTTGAACTTTAAAAACAATTCCTTTATTTGCTTTAAGCGGAACCGGTTTCGGATTGTATTTTGAATAGACAAATGAACCGGAATAATTATAGGTTAATTCTGCAGGTGTATCCGAATCAGTTGTTTTTTTCTTATTATTATTCGGAATATCAACTGTTTTTGTCGGTTGATTAAAATAAATACTGAACGCATTCTCTTGTTCTTGCACGGCAGATAATTCTGTTTGAACCGCATCCATAATTTGAATGTATTTATTTGATTTATGACCTGAATAAAAATTTGCTTTGTGGTATCTTTTTAATGCATCGGAATGTAATTTCTCGGCATTTTCTTCATATTTTTTTGCTTTATTTAATTTATCGGATGTTCTTGCTTTCGGTAGATATTTATTGTAAATTTCATATTTTATTTTGTCAGCCTTGAAATATAAATCGGCTGCTTTTAACATTTTTTCAAATAAAATATCTTCCATACCGCCGGCCATTTTATTTTTCATATCCTTTTCATAGATATCCTCTGATATTTCGGCTTCGGTTCTGATTTTATCAATTTTAGAATAATCATTATCCACATCACTCATAATATTATCGGCATATGTTTTTTTATCGTTTGCATCTGCCAAGCTTGAAATATCTTCTTCGCTTATATCCAGTTTGCCTACAATAAAATCTTCTTTCGATTCATAAATATTCGGGTCATTATCGGTATTATAAGCGTCATTGTTTATTACATCTATATTATTTTTTGAAATATTTTGCTTATTAATATCCGTTATTTGATCTGTACTTTCATCATAAATAATATTCGGGTCGTTCATATAAATTTCAAATGCAAGTTCTTGATTATAAATTGCTTCAAGATGTTTGTCAAAAGCAAGTTTCAATGCGTCGGTTTTATTTTTTCCTTTGAGTTTATTTGCTTGTGTTTTCAATTCAGTTCCTTCAATAAATATTGAACGTGCATTAATTGAAATTTCTTCAGCTTTAAGGTGTTTTTTGGAATTATCTGTATTCATATTTTTTAATCTTTCCGAATAAATATGAAATTTAATGTCAGAAGCACTAAAAAAACTTTCATAAGCTTTTAGGGAGCTTTTTACACCTTTTTTTTCGTAACGCTTTACTTTTTTTAAGGTTTTACCGCCGTAATTTTCCGCAACTTTTTTAAAACCGTCAGCTTTTCTGAAATATTTTTCCGCTTCAAGCATTTTTTTATTACCCTTAATGTAATTGTCATCTGCTTCAGACAATTTTAACAATTCGGTTTCATTAAAAAGTGTTTTGTAATAATTTTTATTTTTCAGATTACCGAAATCATAATCGGAAATTGAAATCCAAGCAAGATTAAAAATTGAGAATAAGAAAATTCCCGCGATTAAGGAAGAACGATAAAAAAAAGTTTTTTTATTCATAATTTATTAAAATTTCGGTGTTTTAAACTAAAATGCTAAAATATAAAAAAACATTGAAACCAAGATGTTTCATATTTAATATTTATAATTTATGGTTAAAAGAAAGTTTCAAATATATATTGTAAAACATATTAATTTTTAATAATTAAATGAAACAAATGAAAAAAAATGACGTAACTTTAGGAAATTGAATTATTATTAAAAGGGTTTCTGAAACGTATTTATAAAGTTTTCCGGATATATAAATAATTCTATTTTTGTCGTCATAAAAAAAAGACCGAACAAATGGAAAATATAAAAATTGAGTTAGTTACATTTAATAATGAAGATTGCCTGCGGTTTACATTCTCGGGTCATTTTACTGTTGAAGATGCCGAATACGGAATTGATGAGTGGAAAGAATTTTTTGCATCTGCCGGTAATCAAAATGTTACGATTATTTGGGATTCGAGACAAATGACGGGTTTTGATAATAAAGCAAGAGTAATATGGCAACATGCAATAAAAGAATTAAAAAAACAAATTGATTGTGTTTGGCTTATTTCAGATTCAAAAATAATAAGAGCCGGTGCAAAAGTAATGTCTGCATTTACAAGTTTCAATTTACAAGTTGTAAAAGATGAAAGTAAAATAAAATTTAAATAATATATTTCTAAAAAAACAAAAAACTTGAGAATATTCAAGTTTTTTGTTTTTTTGGGAATTATCGTAAAATCAATTTACTGAATCTCTTCCTCCAATTTCTATTGTAAATTCAACGGCTTCAAAAATATATTTATGATTAGGGGCTTTTGTCTTGTTCTTAAAATCTTTAAAGTCGTATTCTTCAACAGTTTCAAAATTTTCACGATTCAGACAAATCATTTTATTTCCTGTAACATAAAATAAATAATCACCGCAAAATTCCATAAAATACCCTTTTCCGGCATTTCCTTCACATTTTCCGCCCGGTGTTGATATCGAATATCTACTGAATTCAGTACTGTCAAACAATTGTTTGCGGGGAGCAATCATATTCATTATTAATTTTCCTTTTCTGTCGAGAACCAAAAGACTTGTATCGTTCGGAAAATAAATATAATCATCGGTAATAAGATATTCTTTAGGAGTAACGTAATTATAATATTTTATAGTATTGTACGGTAAATTCTTAATTATCGGTTTTACGTTCTTTTTCATTTTCAGTTTCCACAATATTGTATGGTTATCAACAAAAAAGAATTTTTGTGTCTTGTCAATATTTGAATCGGTAATCGGATAATAATACAATTGACCGAAAACTTGAATCGGGATTATCACAATCAGGATTAAAAGTAATTTTTTCATGTTTTTATTCGTTAAATTAAATTAGGTTTGAAAATATTAATGCAAAAATTATCCCAAACTTATTCATAAGTCCCTCTTTTGAGGGTTGAAATTTCACGGTCGGTTAAAAAACGCCATTTTCCGCGTTTAAGATCTTTTTTTGTTAAGCCGGCAAAATAAACACGGTCTAATTTTAAAACATCATAGCCTAAATGAGCAAACATTCTTCTTATAATTCGGTTTCTTCCCGAATGAATTTCAACACCGATATCTTTTTTGCTTTTAGGATCGGGGTAGGCGAGGGTATCAAATTTCATAAAACCGTCTTCAAGTTCAATTCCCGCAACTAAACTTTCGGCATCTTTTTTTCCCAATTCTTTATTCAGAAAAGCATGATAGATTTTTTTCTTATTGTATTTCGGATGTGTTAATTTCTTTGTTAAATCACCGTCATTTGTCAAAAGAAGTAGTCCTGTTGAATCTTTATCTAATCTTCCGACCGGATAAATGCGTTCCTGAACTTTATTTTTAAAGAATTCCATAACGGTTTTTCGCCCTCTGTCATCGGAAACAGTTGTCAGAACCCCTTTTGGTTTATTCAGTAATAAATATACATGTTTTTCAAAACCGACAATTTTGTTTTTGTATTTTACTTTATCGGATCTTTTTACTTTTGTTCCGAGCTCGGTAACAATTTTTCCGTTAATTTTTATTAATCCGTCCGTAATTAATTTATCGGCATCACGTCTTGAACAAATTCCTGCATTAGCCAGATATTTATTTAAACGAATTTCGTCTTCTTTTCTATGCTCAACAGGTTTTTTCGAATATATTTCGGAGGATTTTTTCGAGTATTTTTTCGGTACTTGATTTTTACCGGTGTATTTTTTTTTGTTTGTCATTGTATTTTTTCAAGAATTAAGAACTGCAAAATCAACAAAAAATTTTAATTTTACACTTATTAAATATTTTGCAAACTTATTATTAATTTTTATAATATGGATAAAGAAACTCTTATTATCGGTGTAATTGCGTTAGTAATTTTAATTATTATCGTAAGATTTCTGACGAAAAAAGCATTTAAAATTTTGATTGTGGTGATTTTAATTGCGGCAGCCGGACTTTTTGGATATATCTATTTGACAGGTATTCATACAATTGCAGGATTAGAAGATAAATATTGTTCGGATTTTTCCGATAAAACAGATTCGTTGAAATGTGCTTGCATTGTTCAACCGATTTCTGATGATTTCCATGAACGATTTACCGAAGGACAATTAGACAGCATGAATTCGGTTACTTTTGCTAAGGAAATATCAAAAGCTTTAATAAATAAAAGAAGTGTTATTAATGCCAAATTAAAAGAAAACAATGCCATGCATCTTTTAAAAGATTTTAAAGATGATTTCTTGAAAGATAAATTGAAGTTCTAGGAACAAAAAGTCGGAATTTTTATTCCGACTTTATTTTTTATTTATAGCCTTCATTATGAATGAAGTTGACGGCTCTTCCGGACGGATCGGCCATATTTTTAAATGATTTATCCCATTCTAAAGCAATTTCGGTACTGCAAGCAATCGATGTTTCGGAAGGAACACATTTTGCAGCGGCATATGACGGAAAATGTTCCGTAAATATACTTCTGTAATAATATTCTTCTTTTGTTTTCGGTGTATTTAACGGAAATTTATATTTGGCATTTTTCATTTGTTCATCCGTAACTTCCTTTTCAGTTAAATCTTTCAGTGCATCAATCCAAGAATAACCGACACCGTCTGAAAATTGTTCTTTTTGTCTGTTAATAACACTTTCCGGAAGATAATCTTTGAATATTTCTCTTAAAATGTATTTCTCGGGATTTCCGTTTTTCGGCATTTTATCTTCAGGATTAATAGTCATGGCAACATCTAAAAATTCTTTATCCAAAAAGGGAACTCTGCCTTCAACACCCCATGCGGATAAGGATTTATTGGCACGTAAACAATCATATTGATGCAATTTATTGAGTTTCCTTACGGTTTCTTCATGAAACGCTTTTGCATCAGGTGCTTTATGAAAATATAAATAACCGCCGAAAATCTCATCGGCACCTTCTCCGGAAAGTACCATTTTTATTCCCATTGATTTTATAACTCTTGCTAATAAATACATCGGAACAGATGCTCTTACGGTTGTTAGGTCGTATGTTTCCAAATGATATATGACATCTTTAACGGCATCCAAACCTTCCTGAACGGTAAAATGAACTTCGTGATGGACGGTTCCGATAAAATCAGCAACTTCTTTGGCTTTTTCTAAATCAGGTGCTCCTTTAAGTCCGACTGCAAAAGAATGAAGCTGCGGCCACCATGCGTCTTTTTGATCCCCGGTCTCAACGCGTTTTGAAGCATATCCTTTTGTAATTGCCGAAATAATTGACGAATCCAGTCCGCCTGATAATAATACTCCGTACGGAACATCCGACATTAATTGACGGTGAACGGCATTTTCTAATGCTGATTTAAGTTGTTCTTTATCCGTTTTATTATCTTTAACAGAATGATATTCTTGCCAATCTCTTTTATACCATTGTTTTATTTCGCCTTCTTTACTGTATAAATAATGCCCGGGAGGAAATTCTTTAAAGTTGTTGCAAACACCTTCTAAAGCTTTTAACTCGGATGATACATAGAAATTCCCGTGTTCGTCATTACCTATGTATAAAGGAATGATGCCCATATGGTCTCTTCCGATAAGATAGGCATCATTTTGTTTGTCATATAAAGCAAAAGCAAAAATTCCGTTTAAATCTTCAAAAAAATCGACACCTTTTTGCTTGTATAAAGGCAAAATAACTTCGCAATCGGATTTTGTTAAATAATTATAATCACCGTTCGTTTGATTTCGAAGTTCATTGTGATTGTATATTTCACCGTTAACGGCAAGAATTAAATTTCCGTCATCGCTGTACAACGGTTGCCTGCCGGATTGCGGATCGACAATTGACAAACGCTCGTGAGCCAGTATTGCATTTTTCTCCAAATGAATACCTGACCAATCAGGGCCGCGATGCCTGATGGTTTTTGCCATTTCCAAAACTTGCGGTCTTAACTTTTCCGCTTGTTTTTTTAAATCAAATACGCCTATTATTCCGCACATATCTTATTGTTTAATTAAATTTTCCTTATTTTTATTTTTGTTTAATGTTTTTATTTCAGAAACATTCACATTTTCTTTACTTAACAATGCTCGAGAGTTTTTAATATACAAGAGCATTTTTTCAAAATCTCCCGGTTTTTTGAAAAAGTTTTTTTTCTTTTCATATTCGCCGGCAGGAAGAATAAAATAATCGAAAACATTTGAAGTTCTCGGTTTTTTATACACCCAAGTTAAAATATAATTACTTGTATCAATTGAAGTTATACCGTTTTCTTTTATCAAAACAATTCTCGCTAATACTCCGCCGTCGGTTCGTGTTTTGCGTTGGTTGGAAACAAAATTTCCCAAAGAATAGGCGACAAAATGTTCTTTTATGCTGTCGTTACCCGGAAGATACATCATTTTTTGGATGACGTGCGGATGTGAACCGATGATAATGTCGGCACCTTTTTCAAAAAGAAACTTAACCAAATCTTTTTGCACTTTATTCGGATGCGATTGATATTCCGTTCCGAAATGCAAAACAATAATTAATTTATC
>JANTGL010000085.1 GCA_024762915.1 Bacteroidales bacterium
GTGGCAACATTTTTATTTGAAACAACTTCACATTCCCATTTTTTTATACCCATAATTTCTTGAGGAATATGAATTTTTAAATCTTCTTTAACTTTAACCTGACAAGCCAATCGCTTGTGTTCTTTTATTTCTTTTCTTGTAAAAAACGGTTTTTCCGTAGGAAGAATTTCACCGGCACCCTCAAGTATTTCACATTCGCACATACCACAAGTTCCGCCGCCTCCGCATGCTGAAGGCAGTAAGATTTTGTTATTTTGTAAAGTTGTAAGCAAAGTATTTCCCGGGGAAACCGTTAATTGATGTTCTTCTTCATCATTAATATTGATATTTACCTCTCCGGAGGGCAACAATTTTGCTTTGGCAATCAGTAAAATTATAACCAGAAGTAATATAATTATCAAAAATGCAATAACACTTATTGTAATTATTTCTGAAACAGATTGCTGAACGTCTAATATGAACATATTTTTTAATATTATTGTTTAAACAGTATTTTAGTTTTATAATTTAATTCCCATGAAGGTCATAAAGGCAATACCCATAAGACCGGTGGCTATAAATGTGATTCCGATGCCTCTGAGCGGTGCCGGAATATTTGAATAGCGTATTTTTTCTCGAATTGCAGCAATTCCGACAATAGCCAAAAACCAGCCGATCCCTGAACCCAATCCGAAAACGGTTGCTTCACCAATTGAAGAATATTCTCTTTCCTGCATAAATAAAGCACCTCCGAGAATTGCACAATTAACGGCAATTAAAGGAAGAAATATACCGAGTGATGTGTATAATGTCGGAGCAAATTTTTCTACGACCATTTCCACTAATTGAACCATTGAGGCAATAACGGCAATAAACATAATGAAACTTAAAAATTCTAAATCAATACTTGTTGCTTCGTCACCGAGCAACCATGTTAAAGCTCCTTTTTTAAGAATGTAATTTTCCAACAGCCAGTTGACGGGAACGGTAATTCCCAAAACGAAAATAACAGCAATTCCGAGCCCTGTTGCCGTATTAACTGTCTTTGAAACAGCCAGATATGAACACATGCCTAAAAAATAGGCAAAGATCATATTATCGATAAAAATGGATTTGACGAAGATGTTTATATATTCTTGCATTTTATTTAATTTTCAATATTAATAGTGTTTATTTTTCTTCTATCAGTTCTCTTGTTTTATATCTCTGAACCCAAATGATTACACCGACAATTATTAATGCCATCGGCGGTAAAATAATTAATCCGTTATCGGAATATCCGAAATCATAGAAACTTTGCGGAATAATTTTAAAACCGGCAAGGGAACCCGAACCGAAAAATTCTCTTATTGCCGAGACTATAACAAGAATAATCGCATAGCCTGCTCCGTTACCTAATCCGTCCAGAAATGCCGGGAAAGGTTTATTTCCGAGAGCAAATGCTTCTAAACGTCCCATGATAATACAGTTCGTAATAATTAAACCGACAAAAACCGAAAGTTGTTTGCTGATATCATAAACATACGCTTTTAAAATTTGATCAACGATAATAACTAAAGCTGCAATCACAACAAGTTGAACAATAATTCGTATTCTTGAAGGAATTGTATTTCTCAATAAAGAAATAATGACGTTTGCAAAAGCAAGTACGGCAATTACAGACATTGACATGACTATTGCCGGCATTAATTTTACCGTGACTGCAAGTGCAGAACAAATACCGAGAACTTGAACCGTAATCGGATTGTTAAGATTTAAAGGGTCGGTAACTAATTTTAAATTTTTTCCCATTTTATATTGAGTTTATTTTTTGTTTTTTTCTAAAAAATTTTTGTAAGCAAAAAGCCAATCATTTTTAACCATTCCTTCTAGTCCTTTGCTGGTAATTGTTCCTCCTGAAATACCGTCAACACCGTGTTTTGTGTCACCGGCTTTTTCTGCGGAACCTTTTCCTCCTTTATAGACTGTAATTGATACAAATTTATCGCCTTCGAATAGTGTTTTACCGTTAAATTGTTTTTGAAAATCGGGAGTAGCTATTTCAGCTCCTAAGCCCGGAGTTTCTCCTTTATGGTCGAAAACGGCACCGTATATTGTGTTGTAATCATCATCCAAAGCAAAATATCCCCAAATCGGACCCCAAAGCCCTTTCCCTCTTAGTGGAATAATAATTTTTTTGGTTCCGTCATCAGTTTTTGCTTCATAAACAGGAAGAACTTTATCTTCGGGCTTTTCTTTATATTGAACTTTTAAATTAATATCGAAAGCGTTCACATCTTTCAGTTTTTCTCCTTTTGAATTTACGGCATAAGAATCGGTAATATGCGTTTTATAAAGTTTTTCTGCTTCTTCAAAATTTGCAATTACGCCGATTGATTGTAATATATTTTGCATTTTCTCGACTCTGATATTTTTATCTTGCATCGGTTTTAATTTTACCGCCGTAAAAGCTAAAGCTGCGGCAACAACAATTACCAAAACAGAGGCGTATATAAATGTGTATAAATTACTGTTTGTATCTAATTTCATTTTACGGATATTTATATTTTAAAAACTTTTATGCTTTTACTTTTAATCGTTTCAAGCGTTTTTTAACATTTGCTCTTATTATATAATGGTCTATCAGCGGTGCAAAAGCATTCATAAACAATATGGCTAACATCGTACCTTCCGGATAACCGGGATTAAACACACGTATAATAATAATTAATATACCGATTGAAAAACCGTATATCCATTTCCCTTTTTCTGTTTGTGCCGATGTAACGGGGTCGGTTGCCATAAAAACAATACCGAATGCCAAACCGCCGGAAACTAAGTGATAATAGAACGGTAACTCGAAATACGGATTTAAACCGTCGGGTAATACATTAAGTAACAGTCCGATTGCAGATGCACCGAGAACTCCCGAAAGCATGATTTTCCAACTTGCAACACCGGTATAAATCAAAATTGCGGCACCGATTAAAATCATTAAAGTTGACGTTTCGCCGATTGATCCGGGGATCCAGCCCATAAACATATCGTAAGCTGAAACGATATTGTGATGCAAGCCGTTGAAAACTTTAAAACCGCCGTCTGCAATTTGTTCTTTTGTGGCACCGGCAAATTGTGATAAAGGTGTTGCTCCCGAAAATCCGTCGATAATATTTTGTCCTTTTTCCAATCCTGAAATCCAAACTTTATCGCCGGACATCTTTTTTGCATATCCGAAAAATAAGAAAGCACGAGCCAGCAAAGCCGGATTAAAAATATTCATTCCGGTTCCGCCAAAAACCTCTTTTCCGAGAATAACGGCAAGAATGGTAGCAACGGCAACCATCCACAGCGGAATATCAACAGGAACAATTAAAGGAATTAATAATCCTGACACCAAAAAGCCCTCTTCAATTTCTTTTTTCTTAATGTAAACAAACACAAACTCGGTTCCGAGACCGGCAATGTATGATACCAAAATAATCGGAAGGACTTTAATGAAACCGTGAATAAATTCTTGCCAAAACCCGGCATCCGTTCCGAGGGATAAAAAATGTTGATAACCGACATTCCACATTCCGAAAAGCATGGAAGGAACAAGTGCCATTACAACGATACTCATTAAACGTTTACTGTCTATGGCATCGCGAATGTGAGCGCCTCGTTTGGGAGCAGTTTTTGAAGAAACAAATAGAAATGTTTCAAAACTTTCAAAAACGGAACCCCACTTTTCGTGTTTCCCGCCTTTTTCAAAATTAGGTTTTATTTTTTCAAAATATCTTTCTAAACTTTTCATATTCAGTATTCTGTATTACTATGAAATATATTTATTATTGTAAGAACGAAATTATCCGAGTTCTTTAATTGCAAAATCAAACCCTTCTCTTATGATTTTCTGAATTTCAATTTTAGATGTATTAATAACTTCGCATAAAGCAAAGTCTTCTTCCGCTACTTCATATATTCCGAGCTCTTCCATTAAATCCAAGTCTTTTATCAGAACAGATTTAATTAATTGCAACGGAAAAATATCCATAGGAAATACCTTGTCCAATTCACCGGTAACAATAAACGGGCGTTCGCCGCCGTGGAGATTGGCATCTAAAACGCGTTCTTTATTCGGTGTCAGCCAACTGAAAAAAGCTCTTGATAAGCTGAATTTTCCGAAACCGGGTTTTGCCCAGCCGAAAAATTCGGGATTATCACCTTCAGGAATAATGCTTACGGTTGTATCGTAAAAACCGATATAATCATTTTCCGAAATCTTTTCACCGCTGAGAACATTTCCGGAAATAAACCGCTTTTTAATGTCTTTATTTTTAATTTGTTCGTTTGTGAGATCTGATAATTTAGTGCCGAGTAAGGTCTTGTAATATTGCGGATGCTTAACTTCAGAACCAGCTAATGCAATGATACGCATCGGGTTATATGTTCCGGTTTCAAATAATTTTCCGATAATAATAACATCTGCTGCATTCAGTGTCCAGACAACTTCACCTTTATTAACCGGTTTTATTTTATTGATCTGAATACTCACATTTCCCGCAGGGTGAGGTCCCGAAAATTCATATTTTTCAGCATTTGCCGTGTTCGAAAATTGATTTGATATTTCACCTGCTTTAATGCCCAAATACACTTTCCCGTCAGTTAATTTTGTCAGCGCATCAACGCCTGTTTGGAATGCCGAAAAATCATTTTTAACAATAAAGTTTAAATCAGCTGTCAGAGGAGCCGAATTAAAACTTGTAATAAAAATATCACGCGGCGTAATTTCCGGTTTCGGTATAATATTAAACGGGCGTTGGCGAATAAAGGGCCAGCATCCGCTTTTTAGAATACTTTCTTTAATTTCTTCTCTGTTGAGATTTTCAGGTTTGTCTTTTTTAAATACTTCGCTTTCATTTTTTCCGTCGGGTTCAATCACAAATTCTAAAATTCGTCTGCGTTCACCCCTGTTTATTGCTGTTACTTTTCCGCTTACGGGAGACGTAAAGACTACGTCAGGATTATATTTGTCGAAAAAAAGAGTTGTTCCCGCTTTGACTTCGGTATCAACTTTAGAAACAACTTTAGGTGTAATACCGGGAAAATCCGTGGGTTTTATTCCGTATGATTTTAAGGATGTTATTTCTTTCAGTTCTTTTTCCGGAACGCCGACTAATTTTATATCTAAGCCGCGTTTAATCTTAATGACATTTGACATAATGAACAATAAATTGTGAAATTTATCACAAAATTAATATATAATTACAAATGAGAAAAAATATTAAACAAATATTCGGATATTTTAGTGTTTTATTTTTTTAATTTTGCATTATTTAAGCATATATGAAAATAACAATATATACCGACGGAGCATCACGCGGTAATCCGGGTCCCGGAGGATACGGAACGGTCATGCTTGCCGGAAAACATCGAAAAGAATTATCGGAAGGTTTTCGTTTAACGACTAATAACCGTATGGAACTTTTGGCGGTTATTATCGGTTTGGAAGCATTAAAAAATAAGGGAAGTGATGTTACGGTTTATTCGGATTCTTCGTATGTCGTAGATTCCGTAGAAAAAGACCGGGTTTTTTCCTGGGAAAAAAAAGGATTTAAAAAGAAAAAAAATCCGGATTTGTGGAAACGGTTTCTAAAAATTTATCGAAACCATAAGGTGAAATTGGTTTGGATAAAAGGGCATGCAAATATTCCGGAAAATGAGCGTTGCGACTTTCTTGCCGTGGAAGCATCAAAAAAAGGGAACTTGAAAACAGATGAAGGGTATGAAAAAAGTGTGAATGATAATTCTTTATTTTAAAATAGTTATCAAATCGGAAAATATAAGAACAATAAAGAAAAAATTTTACCTTTGCAAATGACAATTTAATCCTCTTTTTATACTTCGTTATTATGCATTCAGACATAAAAATATTTTCGGGGCAAGCATCAAAATATCTTGCACAAAAAATTACAAAAAGCTTCGGAACAGAGCTCGGCAAGTCATTTATAACAAAATTCAGTGACGGAGAATATCAACCCGGTTACGATGAAACTGTAAGAGGAAATTTTGTCTTTATTGTTCAATCGACGTTTCAACCGACTGATAATTTATTTGAATTATTATTAATGATTGATGCTGCGAAAAGAGCTTCTGCCTATAAAGTCGTTGCCGTAATTCCGTATTTCGGTTTTGCACGTCAAGACAGAAAAGACAGACCGCGAGTAGCCATCGGGGCAAAATTGGTTGCAGACCTTTTAACGGCTGCCGGAGCAGATCGAATTATTACCATGGATTTGCATGCCGATCAGATACAAGGGTTTTTTAACGTCCCGGTTGATCATTTATTTGCATCGGCTATTTTTATTCCCTATTTAAAAAGTTTAAAACTCGAAAACATTGCAATAGCATCGCCGGATACCGGCGGAACGAAACGTGCAAATGCGTATGCAAAATTTCTGAAAGCCCCAATGGTTATCGGCTATAAAGCAAGGGAAAGAGCAAATGTTGTCAGTGAAATGCGTATCATCGGTGACGTAAAAGGAAAGAACGTTATTATTGTAGATGATATAATTGATACGGCAGGGACCATTGTAAAAGCCGCCGAAGTGTTACTGGAAAACGGTGCAATAAGCGTCAGAGCTGTGATCACGCATCCAGTATTATCCGGTGAAGCATATGAACGTATCGAAAATTCCAAATTAAAAGAACTGATTGTTTCGGATACGATTCCTTTGAAAAAAGAAACTTCAAAAATTAAAATTCTTTCCGTTGCGGATGTTTTTGCGAAAGTTGTTGATAAGGTTTATCATTACCAGTCGATTAGTTCAAGTTTTTTATAAAATTCGTCAATCGGCAAATCACGGATAAATTTGTTTCTTATGCTGATAGTCATCGTATCACTATTTTAATTTAAGTGAAACTAATTTGTGTTTAATCTCCTGATTGTCAGTAAAATGATATGATGACTTGCAAATTGAAAGGATCAATAAAAAAATTTGTGTCACGAATATTTTTTCTTACTTTTGCCGCTCGATTTTTAAAAGCCTATTTTTAATCGTGTGATGGAGGTTAAGAGCTTTATCTTCACAAAGAAGTTTTTTCTTAAACCGGAGTAGCACAAATTATTTTTAACATGAAATCAATAGAAATTAAAGCCGAAGCCCGAAAAGTAATCGGTAAAAAAGCAACGAAACAACTAAGAAAACAAGATCATGTCCCTTGTGTATTATACGGACAAAATAAAGAAAATGTCCATTTTCATGCACATAAAAATGATTTCAGAAAATTGGTTTTTACCCCGCATTCATTTATCGTAAATTTAAATATTGAAGGGAAAGAATGCCAAGCAATTATGCAAACAGTTGATTTTCACCCGGTAACGGACGAAATTCAACACATTGATTTTTACAGAATTGATACTTCAAAAGCATTTAAAATTAATGTTCCCGTAACCACTTCAGGTTTATCACAAGGTGTACAAGCCGGCGGTGTTTTACAAGTAAACAGAAGGAAATTATTGGTAAAAGCAACAGCCGAAAATATGCCTGATACGATTGATATTGATGTTACCGATATAGGAATCGGAGATGCCGTAAGAGTTGACGATTTGAATGCAGAACATGAAGATTTGGAATTTCTTGATCCGCAATCTGTTGTTGTCAGTGTAAATGTTACACGTTTAGCTAAAGCCATGGATGAACTTGAAGAAGGTGAAGAAGGTGAAGAAGGAGCAGAAGGTGAAGAAGGAGCAGAAGACGAAGGAACAGCAACTGAAGAAAAAGAAAGCAAAGAATAATTTAACCGTTTTCTGATGTGGCTTTTCAAGAAAAGAAATACACAAACGGAAAATGAAGACAATAAAATGAAGTATCTTATTGTCGGTCTGGGAAATCCCGGTGAAAAATATGCCGACACAAGACATAATACAGGATTTAAGGTATTGGACGCTTTTGCTGAAGCGTCCGATGCTGTTTTTGAGCATAAGCGATATGCCGATGTTGCCAAAATGAAGTTTAAAGGCAGAATATTTGTTCTGGTTAAACCGATGACCTTTATGAATTTAAGCGGTAAAGCGGTTGATTACTGGATGAAAAAAGAAAAAACAGATTCGGCAAATACCCTGATTATTGTTGATGATTTAGCGCTTCCTTTCGGAACAATACGTTTGAAAAAAAACGGCGGCGACGGAGGCCATAACGGATTGAAAGACATTATTGCCGTATTGGGTCATCAAAATTTTAATCGTCTGCGTTTCGGAATCGGTGATTCATTTCATAAAGGCACACAAGTTGATTATGTGTTGAATGATTGGAATGATGATGAAAAAAAATTACTCCCCGAACGGATAAAAAAAATGATTGGTGCAATTAAAAATTTCGGAACAATAGGAATTGATCGAACGATGAATTTTTTTAATAATAAATATGATTTCGAGGGTGAGTTAAAAAAATTACAAGCGAAAGATGAGCAATCCGACTGAACGTATCGATAAATTTCTTTGGGCAGTTCGATTGTATAAAACCAGAAGCAAAGCTGCCGAAGCATGTAAGAAAAAACTGGTGATTATTGATGATGCCTTTTTAAAACCGGCCCGAGTAATTCAGCAAGGCGACGAATTTAAAATCAAACAACCGCCGGTTTTCAGAATCTACCGTATCAAACAAGTTCTACATAACAGAGTGGGAGCTAAATTGGTACAAGATTACCTGGAAGAAATTACACCCAAAGAATATCTCGATACGCTTGATGTTATAAATCAAAAGACAGCCTTAAATCGTGAACGCGGTACCGGCAGACCGACTAAAAAAGACCGACGTGATTTGGAGAATTTCTTTGAATAAAAAAAACGCCTCTTTCGAGACGTTTAAAATTTATTTTTTCATTGCTGCTATTCCCGGTAAATTTTTTCCTTCCAGAAATTCAAGCATGGCACCGCCGCCGGTTGATACGTAACTGACTTTATCCTCTAAATGATATTTTTTTATGGCGGCAACCGAATCGCCGCCGCCGATAAGCGTATAAGCACCTTTCGCAGTTACATCTGCCAGTGCTTCAGCAATTTTGATTGTTCCGTTAGCAAATTTATCCATTTCAAAAACTCCGGCCGGTCCGTTCCATAAAATAGTTTTGGAATTTTTAATAATTTCAGAAAACAGTTTTATTGTTTTTGAACCTATATCCAAACCCATCCAATTTTCTTTGATTTCACTTACGACCGTTTCTTCGGTATTTGCATCTTCCGCAAATTTATCGGCTATAATTGTATCTACCGGTAAGACTAAATTTACACCTTTCAACTCTGCTTTTTTCATCAAATCTTTAGCCATACCGAGATAATCGTCTTCAACTAAAGACGAACCGATATCTCCTCCTCGGGCTTTAATAAAGGTATAAGTCATGCCGCCGGCAATAATGAGGTTATCAACTTTTTCGAGTAATTTTTCGATAACAATTATTTTTGAGGAAACTTTTGCTCCGCCGAGAATTGCCGTAAAGGGTTTTTCGTGTTCGATTAATACTTTTTGTAAACTTTTCAGTTCATTTTCGATGAGGTAACCGAACATTTTATTATTCGGAAAATATTCGGCTATTACGGCAGTTGATGCATGAGCTCTGTGGGCCGTTCCGAATGCATCATTAACATAAACATCGGCGAGTTCGGCAAGTTGTTTTGCAAATGCTTTATCGCCTTTTTTTTCTTCGGGATAATAACGAAGATTTTCAAGTAATAAAACATCGCCGTTTTTTAAAGACGA
>JANTGL010000086.1 GCA_024762915.1 Bacteroidales bacterium
TTATTTATAACCGCTTCAACCGTTTTTTTAATCAATTTTCCGCCGGTTATCATTAATTTGTCATGCAATTGCCCGGCATTTTCATCCGGTAAAACAGGAACTTCCTCCTGAAAAATAATGTTGCCGGTATCAATTTGTTTTTCAATAAAAAATGTGGTTACACCGGTTTTTGTTTCACCGTTTATGATCGCATGATTTATCGGAGCAGCACCGCGGTATTGCGGTAAAAGCGATGCATGAAGGTTTATAGTGCCGTATGTCGGCATTGCCCAAACGGCTTCGGGCAACATTCTGAAAGCGACAACGATTTGTAAATCGGCATGTAAAGCATTTAATTGAGAAAGAAATAACGCATTTTTTAAATTTGTCGGTTGCAATAAGCGTAAATTATTTTCAAGAGCATATTTTTTTACGGCAGACATTTGTATTTTTTTGCCTCTGCCGGCAGGTTTATCGGGAGCGGTAATCACACATACAATATTAAAGCCGACTTCATACAGGACTTTTAAACTTTCGACCGCAAAATCCGGCGTTCCCATAAATATTATTCTGAATTGTTTTTTATTCATCAATTATTAATTTTCAATTATAAATTATCAATTATCAAACGCCATTTATTCAACTTCTCTTCAAAAGACATCCGTGCATTTGCCGGACTTGTGGAAGGTAACGTATTAAACGTTAAATGATTGCTGAAACCGACATATTTTTTGTAATATTTCATTGAAGCGGTTCCGTTAAAATAAACATGTGTAACAGTCGGATGTTCTTTAAAAAATGTTTTAAAATCATTCGGTATCTCATCTTTAATATCGGCATCGGCACTGCCTTTCCTGAAACAAAATTGCAAACTGTCCCACAACGCTATCTTATTATCAATCAATAATTTCTTCTTAGTTTCATAATCTTCCGAGAAATCAGAATTTAATAATTCAAACAGTATTTTCCAAAACACATTATATTTATAGCCGTAATATTCTTGTAATTCCAAGGATTTTTTCCCGGGCATTGTTCCTAAAATTAATATCTTTGCATTTTTATTTGCAATCGGCGGAAATGAATATGAATGCATTTCTTAAAATTTAGGACAAATATAAAATAAAAGCACAATATATTGAGTTTGATAATTCAACAAATAGAAATTATGAATAAACTAAATCTTTTAATATCCGTATTCTTTATCGGATTCTTATTCTCATTTTCAGCTGATAATTCGGACGGCGAAAAAGACAGATTAATTTTAAATCTTTTAAAAGAAGGCTTAACCGGGTATCATTATTCAGATAAAAAAATCGATAATGATTTTTCGGAACAAGTGTATAAGATGTATTTACAAAAACTAGATTATAATAAACGATTCTTTTTACAATCGGATATTAATGAATTTGCAGAATATAAATATAAAATCGATGATCAAGTTAAAAACGATGATTTTACGTTTTTCAAACTTACAAAAGATACCTATATTCAAAGAATCAGTGAACTTAAAAAATATATTGACGATGCTTTGAAAAAGCCCTTTGATTTTACGAAAAAAGATTCAATTCAATTAGATTCGGATAAAAAACATTTTGCGTCGGATAAAAAAGAGTTAAAAAAATATTGGCGACAATATTTGAAATATTCCGTATTAATAAAACTTGCGGATAAGATTAAAATTCAGGAAGATGCAAAAACAAATAAGGATACGACCATAGAAATAAAACCGACTGATTCACTTCGTATAAAAGCCGTTAAAGAAGTTAAAAAGACTTATGATGATTGGTTCCATCGAGTTTCAAAAGTAGATGAAAATGATTTATTAAGCATGTATTTTAATTCAATGACCGGTTATTACGGTCCGCATACGGGTTATTTTCCGCCGAAGGATAAAGAAAATTTTGACATACAAATTTCAGGAAAATTAGAAGGTATAGGAGCACAACTTTCACAACCGAATGCCTATATTAAAGTCGTAAAAATCATTGCCGGAAGTCCCTGTTGGAAACAAGGTGATTTAGAAGTGGGTGATAAAATAATAAAAGTTGCACAAGGCGACAAAGAACCGGTTGACGTGGTAGATATGCGCCTGGATAAAGCAATTGAGATGATTCGCGGAAAAAAAGGAACGGAAGTTCGGCTGACTGTTAAAAAAGCTGACGGCAGTATTAAAGTTATACCGATTATTCGGGATGTTATTATCCTGGAAGAAACATTTGCCAAATCTTCAGTTATTACGGACAATACTACCGGAAACAGAACCGGATATATTTATTTACCGTCTTTCTATGCCGATTTTCAAAATAAAAACGGTCGAAGAAGTGCCGACGATATTAAAAAAGAAATTTTAAAACTCAAAAAGGAAAATATTAACGGAATCATTTTAGATTTAAGAAATAACGGCGGCGGTTCATTGAAAGATGCCATTGATATTGTCGGTTTTTTTATTAAAGACGGACCGGTGGTACAAGTTAAAAACCGATACGGAATGCCGAAAATTCTGAAGGATGAAGACAGTTCCGTTTTATATGATGATAATTTAGTCATTATGGTTAATGAATTCAGCGCTTCGGCATCTGAAATTACGGCTGCCGCCATTCAAGATTACGGAAGAGGTATTATTGTCGGTAGTAAACATACATTCGGAAAAGGAACCGTTCAGCGATTTTTGCCTTTTGACAGAATGGTAAAAGGGAATGAGAATTTGAAACCGCTCGGTGATTTAAAATTAACCATTCAAAAATTTTACAGAATTAACGGCGGAGCTACACAATTAAAAGGAGTTGAATCGGATATTGTATTTCCCGATGCCTATGCAAAACTTGATATGGGTGAAAAAGATTTGGATAATCCGATGCCTTGGGATGAAATACCTAAAGCCGAATACAAAATTTTTAATACAAACTATAATCTTGCCCGTATACAATCAGAAAGTGATAAAAGAGTTTCTTCGGATTCTTCTTTTAATATTATCAAAGCATATGCAGATAAAATGAAATACTACGGAGATAAAGAATATGAAAGCTTAAATTTAACCCGATATATGAAAAATGCCGAAGAAAGAAACCAGCTCAGTAAACGTTTCAGAAAAGCCGATAACAGAATCTCAGATTTAAAATTTTATGTTCCGTCGGCAGACTCAGCTGTTGTATATTCTGATTCTGTTAAAACCGAAAGAGTTGTTTCTTGGTTTAAAAATCTGAAAAAAGATATTTATATTAATGAAACATTCAAAATTGTATCGGATATGAACAACTAAACCACTATGCATTGGAAATACATAGGTTTGAACTACGAATAAAATTCGTTTTTTTCATAAAAAAAAAGACCTTAGATTCCAGACCGTAGACGAAAAAAAAGCATTTTTGAATTAAACTCTTAAATTTATTAATTATTTTGCTTTCTATGGTCTAATATCTAACATCTTGTTATATTTTCAGAAGCTGAAAGCGAGATGCACTAAAGTGCATAGTTTTAACTCTTTCTTTGACCAATAAAAAATAAATTTAATTTTTGTAATTAATCGTTTCCGGAGCTGTGCCTGATATAATTTCAGCACCGGGAACATCAACTTTTATATATAAACGATTGCTTATTGTTCCGTCAGAAGAAATAAAAACAGTCGTAAATTCTCTTATTTCATTTCTTCCGAGACAAAATCCGAATACAAGATTTCCTTTTTTATCAACTTCAGTTACAGGCATTGTAGAAGTAATGCCGTTATGAAAATCATGCTTCATTTTTAAATATTTCGGCTTTTCACCTTTTACTTTATATAATACTCTTATATAGATTAAAGTTGAATCTTTACAAATTCCTTTTGAATAATATTCTATATTTGCAAGCTGAGCCGTAATTCCTTTTTCTTCCGTATTTGGTGAGAAAAATGATAAACCGCTTAATAAAAGAAACAAAATTGTTTTCATTCATCAAATTTTGTTGCAAATTTAACATAAAATATTAAAACTCTATTTTTTTATAAATAACATAATGCAAAATTCAAAAACAGATCTGATTTTATTCTTGAAAAGTATTTCCGATTCTATTGATAATCAAAGAATAATAGAAAATATCAATTTACTTACGGAAGATTTAAATAATCTTAAAAAGTCGAAAAATAACCTTCTTTTTGATGAACCGCGAGAAATTGCAGATATTATTTTAAATGAAACGGGTGCGGATATTTCATCTGTTATTGTTGCATTATTACATTATTTCTTAAAAAATGAAGATGAATATATAAAAAAAAGATATGATAAAACAATCTATAAACTATTTAAAGGTTTAAACAAAATCCCTGAAATAAAAGCAGAAAAAACTGAAAAACAAACGGATAATTTTATTAAACTTCTGTTAAATATAACTGATGATGTAAGAGCTGTTTTAATATTAATAGCATTTCAACTATATAAAATGCGTCATTTTATCAACTATAATTCAGATGAACAGAAACAAATACTCAATATTATAAAAAATATTTATATCCCTTTAACTCACAGAACAGGATTATATAATATCAACACGGAGTTGGAAGAAACTTTAATGAAATATTCCGAAAGTGAAATGTATAAAACGATTGCCGCAAAATTAAAAGAGACTAAAGCTAATCGAGATTTATATATAAAGAATTTTATCGAACCCTTAGATATCATGTTAAAAGATGCCGGTTATAATTTTAAGATAAAAGGAAGACCTAAATCAATTCATTCGATATGGAATAAAATGAAAACTAAGGGAGTTACATTTGAAGAAGTATATGATTTATTTGCAATAAGGATTATTTTAAAATCAGATATTAAGAACGAAAAAATTGTATGTTGGAATGTCTATTCTTTAATAACAAATATTTATAAACCAAACCCCAAAAGATTAAGAGATTGGATATCGGCACCTAAATTAAGCGGCTACGAATCACTCCATACCACCGTTCTCGGACCTGAAAACAGATGGATTGAAGTCCAGATAAGGACTCAACGCATGGACGAAATAGCGGAAAAAGGTCCCGCATCTCATTTTCAATACAAAGTCGGAACGGCAGGTAAAGGAACCGATTGGCTGTCAAAAATTAGAGAGGCAATTGAAAATCCTGCCGAAGACGATACGGACGATGTTGTAAAATCATCACTTTATTCCGATGATATCCTTGTGTTTACGCCTGAAAATGATTTAATAAGCATGAAAAAAGGGTACACTTTGTTGGATTTTGCTTTTGCCGTACATACAAAAGTGGGAGAGACCTGTAACGGCGGCATTGTAAACGGAAAAATTCAAACTCTTTCATATGAATTACAAAACGGAGATACTGTTAAAATTCTGACAAATAAAAATAAAAAACCTAATCCGGAATGGTTAGATATCGTAAAAGGACAAAGAACTAAAACAAAAATAAAAAGAGCTTTGAAAGCAATTACTTTTGAAGCTGCAGGAACAGGTAAAGAACTTTTAAAAGAAAAATTCGAAAGACTCAAATTACCGTTTAATGAAATGTCCGTACAAAAAATTGCAGAATATTTTAATTATAAAACAGCAATAGAACTTTTTCATAATGTCGGAAAAGGAAATATTGATTTGCAAAAAATAAAACATATTTTTGAATCCGAAAAAGAGCAAAAGAAAGAAAAAAATAACATAATAGAGGATAGTTTACCGATTGAAATACAAGAAATTCCGAAAACTGATGATTATTTGATTATCGGAGATAATTTATCGGGTTTGGATTATAAATTTGCAAAATGTTGTAATCCCTTGCCCGGTGATAAAATATTCGGTTTTGTTACCGTAAATAAAGGGACTAAAATTCATAAAACGACCTGCTTAAATGCAAAGGAAATGTATGCCCGTTTTCCCTACAGAATTATTAAAGCTAAATGGAATAAAACAGACGGATTTTCTGCGTTTTCTGCAAAAATTTTCATTAACGGAAGTGATAAAAGCGGTTTAACAGCAGAAGTTACAAAAATTATTAATGAAGAATTTAATATGAAACTTCTTGCAATTTCTTTGAAAACTAATATTAATAATCATTTTGAGGGGATTGTAATTGTAGAAGTTAATAACAGAAAACAACTGAATGATTTAATAAAACGATTAAAAATTGTAAAAGGAATGAGATCCGTGGAGGAGAAAAGAAATTAATAAGTTTGCAAATATCAGATATTCTGCATAATAACAACTATAATTTATTTTATTAAATTATTATTTAAAATAATTCTAAATAATTTTGTTTTATTATTTTTTTAATATAACTTTGCATCAAGAAAATAACAAAACATATAAATATCTTTAATTCTTAAAAAATATAACAATGGCAAAAATTAATCAATATCAAGACATCAGTCAGGTCGACAGAGAAGCAAAAAAAGATTACATTGACAGACACTCACCGTTTATTCACTGTGCCGACACGGCAAAAAAAGGTGAAAAATTTAAAGTAAAAGTACAAATGGGAAATGAGTATCCGCATCCGGATGATTTTGATCATTATATTCAATATATTGAATTATGGAGTGGTGAAGTTAAACTCGGACAAGTGAGTTTTCCTCCCGGAACTTTCGGAAATGTTTCCGGACATGCTGAAGTTGATTTTTACATTGTACCGACTAAAAGTAATTTAAAATTAACAGCGATGGCATACTGCACGAAGCACGGTTTATGGCAAAGTGAGGTAAAAGAAGTTGCTGCTGAGTAGTTTTCATAATAAATAGTATTAGTTAAAGCCCGATTCAATCGGGCTTTTTTTAGAAAAAAAATCTCTTTTAAAAAATCTTTTATTTTTTCTTATTAATTTTTCCGGCAATTAAATAGTAGATGATTAAACTCATTCCCCCAAATAAAAAAATCATTGAAAAATAGGAAACCGGTTCTTCTAATTTAGTACTGTTTGCAAGAATATTTCCGAACAATATTCCGATGCCGGTTCCGATGAAAAGCATTCCCCATTTTAAAACTGATAAACCGTTGCTTTTGGTTTTAAACAAATTTGCGTCTGCCCCTTTTTCAATTAATGCCATTCGCTCTTTATTTCTGTTTGTTATAAAAACCCATAATATTAGGGCAGTTGCAGCAAACATACTTATTGGTACAAGAATTCCCGATTGATACATAATATTTTTTTTAATTAATAATTTATTTTGTCATCTGATGTGACGCATTTAATTGTAATCAGGTTACAAAATCAATGATTTTTTTATTTTTTAAGAAATTCATTTTTTATTATCATAAATTTGTAACCGAATACATGAAAGCATCGTCAAAATAATATATGAGTAAAAAAGATGATTCTTACTTTATAGAAAAAGTAAAAACCGGAAACTCTGATTCCTATAAATATCTTGTGGAGAAGCATAAAAATATGATCTTTACGATTGTGTTGCGTATTGTAAAGAACAGAGAAGAAGCAGAAGAAATTGCTCAGGATGCTTTTATAAAAGCATTTCAATCAATAAATTCATTTAAAGGACAATCAAAATTTTCAACATGGCTTTATAAAATTGCCTATAATTTATCTGTTTCTCATACCAGAAAGAAAAAATATGAAATTATTAATTTGGATGAAAATCTTCTTTCAGATAATATAATATTTGAAACTTATAATGAATTTTCTAAAATAGAAGAAACAGAAAGAAATAAGATATTAAATGATGCTTTAAATTTGTTAAACAGTGAAGATGCATTAATTATAAGTTTGTATTATATTGAAGCATATTCCGTTCAAGAAATCGAAGAAATAACAAGTCTGACAAAATCAAATATTAAGATTAAATTATACCGAGCAAGAAAACAATTATTTTCAATATTGAGTGATAGTAAAGAATTAATTTTTGCAGAATAAAATAAAAGAAGATGGAAGATCATACGGAAAAATATATGAAAGAATTATTTAAGGGCATAAAATCTGATTCGCCTTCAAAAAATTTTACGGTTAATGTAATGAATAAAATAGCTTCGGAAAAAAAGACGGCTGCGGAAACAAAATTATCTTTTTTTAATCAGTACAAATTTATATTTATTTTTTCTTTGACCTTTATAAGTATTTTTCTGATTATATTTTTTTCTGCTGATAATCAAGATATAACAATATTCGATACTATTAATTTTGATTTTAATAAATTGGCTTTTGTTGAGAAATTAAGACTTTATTTTAATTCCGGTAATCAGTTTTCAAGTATTTTTTTAATTATTATTGTATCAATCTCTATGTTGTTTTCAATAGATTACTTTATCCCGAAAATAAGAAAGCTAAATCATTTAACAATCTGAAAACTATAACATTTCTTCGAATAAACTATAATGGTTTCCTTCCATTCCGATTTTTTCATAAATTTTTTGAGCTTTTACATTTGTTTTATCAACATATAGGCGAATTCCCGAATATTTATCCGTTTTTTCAACAATGTTTTTAATTTCGGAATACATCAGATTGAAAACACCTTTTTTGCGATATTCCGGCAATACATAAACAGATTGAATCCAAAGTACAAAATTATTTCGCCAATCGCTCCATTCATAGGTAGTTAATAATGAAGAAATTACTTTGCCGTTTTCCTCAACGACATAATATTTGCCTTTTGAAGCATCTTTAAATACCGCTTCAACACCTTTTAAAACCGTATCGTTTTTTAATTTGAAATGTTCGGTTTCCCAAGCCATCTTTTCTTGAAAACCGGCAATAACTTTATAATCCGTTTTTTTTGCTTCTCTGAATGTCATATTTTAATTTTAATTTGCTCGTGCAAAAAGACTTATTTATTTAATTGAAGTATGATGAAAATATAATTGTTTATTTATTTAACTGTTTAACTGTTTAATTGTTTAATTGTTTAATTGTTTAACTGTTTAATTGTTTATCTGTTTATCCTTCTAACTGAAATAAAGATGTTCAATTAAAATTTTTATTCCGAGTAAAATTAAAATAATTCCGCCGATAACTTCTGCATGTTTCGAAATCTTTTTTCCGTATTTTTTTCCGGTGCAAAAACCGCTAAATGAAAATAACAGCGTTACGATACCGATTATCGTAATTGTTTCAAAAATATTGACTTTAATAAAGGCAAAAGAAATACCTACAATCAGTGCATCTATACTTGTAGCAAGGGATTGAGCAATAATTGTGAGGAAACTTAAAGTTTCTGAAGAATGCTTATCCTTGTCTTTTCGTATGCTTTCATAAATCATCTTTAATCCGATAAATGTCAACAAAATAAATGCAATCCAATGGTCGGCAGCTTTTATTTCATCAGCAAATGTGTTACCGATTAACCAACCCAAAAACGGCATTAATGCTTGAAAAAAGGCAAAACTCAATGCAATTAAAAGGTTATCCTTAAATCTTAAATGATGTTTACTGAAACCGTTGACTGCAGAAACGGCAAAACTGTCTGCCGATAAACCGATTGCAATGACTATGATTGTAATGAAATCCACTATCTTTAATTACGAATGAAAATTAATTACGAATTATAAATTATGCGTTCTTATTTTGTTTTTTAATTGTTGTTTGAATTTTTCCGATTATTTTTAAAATTTCATCAATATCCGCAATCAGACTTACACTCTGTTCTATTGTTAGATACTCTGTATCTCTTAATAATCTTAACCAATAATGCGTTTCTCTTGCTTCTTTGTACGAAATCGTCAATTTTGCAAAGAAATCTTTTTTTGATTGACCGCC
>JANTGL010000087.1 GCA_024762915.1 Bacteroidales bacterium
AAAACAAATGAATTCTTTAACAATGGGTTTTGGATTGTTTTCGGTTGTTTTATCGGTTTTTATTGGGCTGTATTTTCAATTAAATTTATCCGTAAAAACAATCAAGAACCGTTTAAAATTTTAAAAAATAAAAAAGAATAAATAAGAAAAATTATTCCTCAAATAACTCAAATCTAAAAATAAAAAACATAGTCGATAGAATAAACATTACATTTGTCCGGAAAATTAATCTCAACATTCAATAAATGACAAAAAAAATCGGTATTTTATTATTCGTCTTGTTTTCGTTTTTTAACGGCTTTACACAAAATTCATTAAACGCCGACTTATCGATTCCGAAGCAAATTTCTAGCGGACAAGTATTTACTGAAACTTTAACAATTATCAAACCCGCCGGTTTGCGTTCTTATACCGTTTTTAATCAACACATTCCGAAAGGATTGTTTATTGAAACAAAAAATATTCCCGGCAGTACGCTAAGTTATCAAAATAATATCCTCACAATAACATGGATGCGATTACCGGCAGAAAAAACGATTCACATTCCGATTAAGATATCCTGTATTAAAGGATTAACGGGGACTTTTTCTTTGTCCGGAAAGTTAACATATTTGATTGATAATAAAAAAGGAGAGTACAAACTCGGCAAAAGTTATTTTTCAATTACTTCCGAAAATAATCCTGTTTCTAAAAACTTAAGCGAATACGGTAAAATTTATGATACACTCGGGAACATAAAATGCATGAGAGGAATAAAGAAACAAACTGATAATTCGTATTTAATTGAATTGAAAATAAATAAACTCCCTGCATTCTCAAATGTCATTTTAACAGAAGAAATTTCTCAAAATTTCAATATTCAAAAAATTGATGACGCAGGAACAGAACTACTTCCGGAGAAAAGAATGATTCAATTCATTATAAATAAAAATACGGGAAATAAAGGTATTGTATTCAAATATCGGCTAATTCCGAAAACCGAAAACACGAAACAAAAACCGATAATTTTCGGTAAATTATCATTTCTTAAAAACGGTCAAATAATTACTGTTCCTGTTGAGAATCAACCGTAGATGTTTCAATTTTTGTAAGTTTATAGAATAAATACAAAAACATTCCCGCAAACAATACGGAAAAAATCACGGAAGGCATTGTGGCAGTGTCGGTTCCGAAAGCATCCGCTTTTTCATACAATTCCGTATCGTGCATGAAATAATATAAAAGAACGGCAAGTCCGTTATTGATAAAATGGACCGTGACCGGCACCCAAATATTTTTTGACCAAACAAATAAATAACCGAATAAAGCTCCCAATAAAAACCGCGGTAAAAATCCGTAAAACTGAAAATGAACCGCACTGAATAAAAATGCGGAAATTAAAATTGCTGCATGTTTATTTTTGGTCCATTCTTTAAATATTTTGAGTAATACACCTCTGAATAAAAACTCCTCTCCTACGGCAGGCAACAGTGCAACAATAATTAAATTAATAAAAAGCCCGCCGATTGACTTCACATTTAAAAATGCTTCCGTCATTTTACCGGCAGATTCCTCCATTGCTTTTATTTTCTCTTCAAAGCCCGCAAAACTTTCAGGTAAACTCATTTTTGCATTCAATGCACCCGTATAATTAATAAAGGGAATTGCAAAAATGATAATACCCGCAGCTAGTAAATATACCGGAAATTTGCTTTTAGTATCCGCACTCAAATAGCTTTTCGGGTATTTTGAAAAAACATAAGCAGCAATAAGCGGCGGAACAACGAAAATACCCATGTGTTGAATAAATTGCATGTATTTTATCAAGCCGATGTTGTCCGGATTGTTAATATTCAAAGCACTCTGAAAAGAACTTAACGTAATTCCGAAAAAGGGAATAGCTGTTATTAATCCGATAACTAAGAAAATTAAAAATGACCCGATAATAATAAAGAACAAAAACAACAATTTTGTAAAAGGATGCGACTGTTCAAATAAAGGATTTTTCATTAATTTGCTTTAATTTCTTGTGTTAAAATTGTTTGTGTCGGAAATGCAAATTCCAATCCGGCATCGTTAAACTTTTGTAATATCCGTAAATTTATTTCATTCGGTGCCAAAAACCAAAAATCAGGTTTGCTTTTAATAAAATAGGTAAAACTTAAATTCATTGAAAAATCACCGAAAGACGCAAAATAAACCACACAATCATCTAATGTATAATCACATTGTTTATTGATCTCTTTTAATAATTCGATCCCTTTATTAATATCTTCAGTAGTCATATCATATGTTAAACCGATGGTTATACTCATTTTTCTGCTTGGTTCCGAACTGATATTTTCAATGTATTTTTCCGTAAAATTTTTATTCGGAATGGTAACAATCCTACCGGCAAGCGTTCTGAGTTTTGTACTTCGCAAACCCATATCCGAAACCGTTCCGTCATAACCGTCAATCACAATTCTGTCTCCGATTTTAAACGGTTTATCCATAAAAACCGTAATCCCTCCGAAAAGATTTGCTACAGAATCTTTTGCAGCCATTGCAAATGCCAAACCTCCCAGTCCGAGTCCTGCCAACAAAGCACCGACATCATAACCCGCATTATTTAATCCGACAATAACGGCAACAGCCCAAATCGTTGCTTTTAAACTTTTCCTGATAATCGGTAACAGTTGATCATCAAGATTTCCTTTCGTTTTTTTCACCAAAGGACTTAAATACTCGACTAAAACCGAATCGACCAATCGAACGACTAACCACGAAACATCAAAGGTAAAAGCAACATAAAAAGCTTTATCGGCAAAACCGGCAAATCCTTCAGAAACATTTAAATATGAAATCGCATACCAAAATCCGCCGAGAACCAATGCCAAAATTACGGGTTCTTCAATTTTATCAATGATTAAGTCATCTAACTTAGATTTTGTTTTTTTTGTTACTTTTTTTATAATATTTCCCGAAAGCCAATAAATTGCTTTTGCCAAAATAAAAGTTCCGACAATTATTAATAAAGCAATGCTCCATTCAGCCACTGTATTTCCGTAAAATGTTTTTTCAAAAAATTCACTCATAGTAAGATTTTAATAATTTATGCAAATCTATTAAACAAATTTTATTATAAAAATCGAAAATCTTATTACTTTTACCTTTTAAATCTAAAAATTATTCAAAATGAAAAAATTTGTTTATTTATTGGTCATATCTGCTCTTCTTTTTCAAAATGCAGATGCTCAAAGAAGAAAACAAACCATTAAGTGGTTCAGTATTGCCGCAAAAGTCGGTTACGGAAATTCGGTTCTGTTAAATATAGACAATATAGACGACGGAAATGTATCATTTAATTATTTAACCCCGAGCTTATCATACGGCGGCAGGTTCACATTTACTTACGGTGAAAAAATCGGTTTCGGTGCTGATGTTTTGCTTTCATCTTTCGGCCAACAATATACAATTGACAATAACAGTGATATTTATGAGAAAGAACTTAAAATAAAATCGCTTGATATTTTACCTTTTTTCAGATATTCGGGAGAAAAAGGCGGGTATTTTGAATTAGGCGGAAAATTTTCCAATATAAAATCAATGGCTGTTACAAATTCAATCAGTAATCCGAATCCGCCCTTCCGTCCGACTGATAATCTTGCAGCTAATTATACATCAAAATTTACGAGTCTTGTACTCGGCTCCGGTATAGCCGTATATAAAAATGAGCGTCTTGATATAAATCTGGGAGTCCGTTTTGCATACTCTTTTACCGATTTCACTCCCGGTTATTCATACAATATTGTTGATGACGGTTACTATTTACCGACAAAAGATATTATAACTACTACAAATCCGCTTTCAATTCAGGGTATTTTAGAAGTGAACTACTATTTTGCATTTTGGGGAGATGCGACATGCGGCAAAGGACGTTTGATGCTTTTTAAATAAACCACTATGGAATGAAAATCCGTAGGTTCTATAACAAACGAAAAAAATTCGTTTTAAAATAAAATTTATGAATTAATTTAAGAACATCGATTAACGAATAAGGATTTTTGAAGTAAAAAACAAAAGGGATTATATTTTGTACAATACATACTTCTTATTTTTGTGAAACTTCATAACTCTTAAATCGTTAATCCTTGTTCGATATTCAAATAATATTTATAAAAACTAAAGTAACTGCACCGGAATTGCAGAGTTTTAACTTAAAAACAGACAATAAAATCGGATGTCAGAAATAAATGATATAAGGGCTTTTATTAAGCCTGAAATGATGAAATTTGAGCCTTTTTTTAAGAATGCCGTAAAAAGTAATGTTCCGCTTTTGGACATTATAATGAATTACGTCATTCGAAGAAAAGGCAAACAAATGCGACCGATGTTTGTTTTCCTTTCGGCAAAGTTAATAGGAGAAGTTACCGAAAGTACGTATACGGCTGCTGCACTTATTGAACTGTTACATACCGCAACATTAATTCACGATGACGTGGTTGATAACTCGAATAAACGCAGAGGATTTTTTTCCATAAATGCTTTATGGCGTTCAAAAATTGCCGTTTTAGCCGGAGATTATTTGTTGTCTAAAGGTTTGCTTTTGGCAATACGTAATAAAGAATTTGAATTACTTGAAATTGTCTCCGAAGCCGTAAAAGAAATGGCAGAAGGCGAATTACTCCAACTTGAAAAATCCAGAAAATTAGATATTTCGGAAGAAACATATTTTGAAATTATTTATAAAAAAACAGCCACTTTAATTGCTTCTTGTACGGCTGCCGGTGCAGCTTCTGCAAAAGCCGAAAAAGAGCAAATTGAAAACTTAAAACAATTCGGGAAATATGCCGGAATTACGTTTCAAATAAAAGATGATTTATTTGATTATCAAAAAACAAACTCAACCGGAAAACCTTCGGGAAATGACATTCAGGAAAAGAAAATGACACTTCCTTTAATTTATGCACTCAAAAATTCGGAAAAATCTCAAAAAAGATCCATTCTGAAATTAATCGGGAAAACTTCCGGTAAACAAAATAAAGTTAAGCAAATTCTGGATTTTGTGAAAGAAAAACACGGATTGGAATACACCGAAAAAATAATGGAAGAACATAAAAATTCGGCACTGAAAGCTTTAAATAATTTTCCGGAAACAGAGGCAAAAAAACATCTTCAAAATTTAGTAAAATATATTACGGTTAGGGAAAAATAATCTTAGTCCGCATTATTCAACGCATTGTTAATAATACGATATTATTAAAACTGAAAAACCCGAAAATAATTCGGGTTTTTATCGTTTATTGATTAGAATTTTCGCTCAAGAGGTATCTGTCAATATTTAACGGAAACACCTGATTTTTGATATTGTACAGAACTGTTTGAAAGCGGAATTGCCGTGATTTTATAAAAATATGTTCCGCTGCTTACAATATTATTTTTACTGTTTTCTCCGTTCCATTTAATCAATTGCATTCCCTTTTTTTGTGCCGGTCTTTCAATTGATACAATTTTTTGTCCTAAAAGATTGAATATTTCCAATTTAACATCGGCATCAACTGATAGTTTATATGTAAAATTCGTAATTTTCTTAAATGGGTTCGGAAAATTTTGTATAAAATAAAAATCCTTATTTATATTAATATCTTCAACATTTACTCCGGGGACATGAAAAATATCATCCGTGAAAATCTTTCCTTTTCGGGAACCCGAATTACTCTGTTTAAGAACAATACTGTGAAATAACTTATTGCCGCTTCCCGGAATATCTGCCTTATTAATATATTTTAAATCCCAACCGGCCCAATCAATAGTGTCAATATATAAAGGAGCATTAACATTATCGTTATAATAAAACCAATATTCCAAAATATTATAACTTAAGTCACCGAATACCCACATTCCGAATTCAGTATCTGTCCCTGAACCTATGTTATACGGAGTTGAATTTGTTGCAGCACAAACACCGCCTTCATCACCGGTAAATTGATATTTCATTTCCCCTGAGAAAGATCCGCTTATTTTAAAATACGGCGATAAAATAAAACTTGTTTGAGACGGATCTGTCCCTTGTGTAAACTGACTGTCATCAGGATCTTGCCAAGATCCGATGTGTTCAAAATCATCATATACCGAAAGCGGTAATGTGTTTTCTGCTTGTGTGGTAAAATTAATTTCCGTGGTTTCATAATAAGGTGTTCCTTGTATATCATAAATTCCCGGCTGTATTACAAGTTTATAATTTGAACTGTATGCCAATTCTTGTTGAGCTTGAAAGAAATAATATCCTTTCCCTTCATCATCATAAACAAATGCTCCGGAAGTAGGTAAAACATCATTGTTCTCATTATACAAAATAACATTCGCTATTAAAGAAGAAGCTTGCAAAGGGGCATCAAAAATTAAACGAAATTGTAATTTAGGATTAACTTCAATATTATTATTCTTCGGAAATAAATCAAGTAAAGCCAATCTGTTTCTGTTTTTTGAAATAAAATTAAACGAATAGGGTGCATCTATGGGAACATTCCAGACGCTTTTTGCATTTGTTGATAAGGTAACGGTATATGCTGTTGCTTTATCAAACGTTTCCGAATGCGAAAATATCAATGTTTTATTATCATCTTGCCAAGAAAATTGACCGTTTACGGCAGGGGTAATTGAAAATGCCGTTTCAACGGAAGATGTCATCATAGGAGAATTGAAATGAAAAGTAATTGATTCCGTAGCTCCGACACTGTCAGGTAAACTCGGCATATAATGTGACGAAACAACAGGAGCAACTGTTGTGTCAAACGGTAACCAACGATCGACAATTGTTGTTTGACCCGCCGTAACTGAAATATCAACCGTATCATTAAAATAGCCGTCCGCTTCAAAAATTACAGAATAATTTCCGGGTGCAATACTGTCAAAGAAGAAAACACCGTTATTAAGTGTATCTCCTTGATAGACTCTATTTAAAGGTAAAAGCGTTGCCGTATATTCATTAATCGGAATTTTTTCATCATTAGACCCGGGAACCCAATAATATTGTGTGTTTTCATACGGGTCTCTGGCAACTCCCGTTACCAAACCTGTCGTAAAACCGGGTTCTCCGAAATAATTAACGATAGCATCTGCTAAATTCCACGCTTCGTATTTTCTGTAATCTAAGTTTTGTAATCGCCACGATTCAGGATAATAATCATGAAAAGAACCTTCGGATAATACTCCGGGCATGTTTAAATACCTTAATACGCCCAAGCCTTGTGTCCCCCATTGCGAATAAAAATCCCAATCACCTCTGACGTTTTCATAAGAATAAGGCCAATAAAGATTGCTGTTAGATAAAAGTTCGGGCCACATTAAAGACGCCATTGTTTTTGCAAGAGGAAAAACCGGTGCATCATCATAACCTCGATATAAAAGCAAGGGATAATTAGCAGACCCGTTAAACGCATTACTGTGAATCGAATGAAAATAATCAACATTATTATCATTTGCAATTTGATCGATTTGAGAAAGCGGTAAATCATCTTCCGTAAAATTTGTTACACGACTCATGATTATAGTAGCTCCGCAATTTTCCAGAATATCGCGCAAATAAAGCCCCTTAGTTAAGTTTCCTTCCGATTCCCAAAAACCGGTTTCAGCAATATATCTGTCGTCAGAATCGTGTCCGCCGTGTCCGGGATTAATACAAATTGAAACGCCTGTTAAATCCGGTCCCTGAGCATTTAACATACCGGTAATTGCTATTAATATCGAAAAAATAAAAAGTTTTTTCATTTGGACTTATTTTAAGTAATCAACTTTTGTTATTATGTATTATATTTTAATAATTCTTTTTGTAAACGTTATTCCTTGAACGGACTTAAATTTCATAATATACAGTCCGGGTTCTAGATCCGAAAGATTTATTCTTACCGTATTCTCCGTATTATTAATTTGAATATTTTTCATATTCATTCCTAATATATTTATTACCGAGATTTCGGTTATTTGATCAACATTCTTAATTTCCAGATTTTGGTTAACCGGATTGGGCTTTAAAATGATATTATTTGAAAGAATATCTTTTACATCCAAAGCTACGGGACCGGTTAACGGACTATACACGGAACTGCCCGTCAAAGTTCCGGGAATGATTCCTGTTTGTGCAACCGGAGTAACTTTAAACATAATATATTTACCTTCTTCATCATTTGTCAAGGTATAAGTATTATCTAAAGCTCCTATAATTGTTTGTAAGTTTGTTCCCGAAACGTCATCTGCTCTGTACCATTTATAAATTGAATTTCCCTCAAGGTCCCCGTTAGCATCATAATACGTATAATTTCCGGTTAATGTTTGTCCCGTTTCGAATATTCCGCTTATATAAACATCAGAAGCAACCGGTGCCGCGGCAGAACTGGCAATAACAGGTCCGGCAAAAGAACTTTCAACGGTTACCCCTTCCGCTATTCCGGTTTGAGCAATCGGAGTAATTTCAAAGGAAAAATACTTCCCTTCGTCTTGAGTTGTCAAGGTATACGCAGGAGAATTGGCTCCGTAAATCGCAACTTTATTCGTTCCTGCATCATCATCGGCTTTGTACCATTGGTAAACCGAATTTCCTTCAATGTCTCCGTTTAAATCTTCAAATGTATAATTCCCGGTTAATTCGTAATAAACTTCTAAGTTTCCGCTAATGTTTACATTTGTTGCAGTCGGCGGAATTTCCGTAAACCGATAAGCTCCGAAACCGTTGTTTGCAGACAGTACATAAATTATCGGTTTCCCTCCCGCATTATCATATTTATATGTTAAATCTCCTATCGCATAAGTATTTGTATTATTTCCGGTTTTTTCGGAAATTCCGTATCTGGCATCAAAATTTAAATCGGTATGCGGTGCATTTTCAATCATCACAAGTGCATCTTGCCCGTTTTCCGAATTAAGAACATCCGTATTCTGAAAAGTTGATGTATATCTGATGCCTTGAAATAAAAATGAAATTATTGAAGAGTTTGATTTTCCGGTTACATTTTCGGAAATCGATCCCTTATTTGTTCCGTCGGTTCCGAATAATGTCGGAGAAATTGCTGAATGTCCGTTAATATAAAAATCATCCAAAGGAGTAATACCTATAGGTGCAACCGAAGGAGAACTTCCGACATCCGTTAAGCCCGAAAGTATAATGACATCAGGAGTACTTCCTAAAACTCCGCCGGATACCGTCCACCTTACAACAACATTGCTTCCGGATGTTGCCGCATAAATAACGGCATCTCCGCTTAAATTTCCGGCAACCGTAAAATTATCACCGAGTCTGTATGAACTTCCCGCTGTATAATTAACGAATTCAACAGGTGTACTGCTTTCGTTATCCCATTTATAAATTTTAAACGGAGATGTACTTGCATCAACGGTAAGATTACAGGCAAGTATCGAACCGCCTGTTCCCGCTTCAACATCATTTAAAGCATAAGTCCCTCCGTTAATTCCGGTTACATCCAAGTCTCCGATATCATTTCCGTCTGCAGCATTTATTATTTTTACCGATGTTCCGGTTGATCGACTGACAATATACAACCGGTCGTTTCCGTATGCGATACCTCGTTCGGTATTTGCCGTTTCAGAAAACCAAGCAGGTAAATTTGAATTTTCGGAATTTTTAATCCACAAAGTTTCCAA
>JANTGL010000088.1 GCA_024762915.1 Bacteroidales bacterium
ATTCTTGGTCTTAAAGTTCCCGAAAGAGCAAAAAAATATGTAAAAAATACCATTCCCGAAGAAGATCTTCCGGTGGTTTTTGTGACCTATATGGAACATCATTCTAATCACATCTCTTGGCTTGAAACATTTGCCGACGTGGTTGTTTTGCTTCCCGAAGACGATGAAATGAATTTTGCAGGTGAACTTGAAAAGCAACTTCAAAAATACAAAAACAGAAAAATAAAAATAGGTTCTTTTACAGCCGGTTCTAATGTTACCGGAATTATCCCCGATTATTATAAACTTGCTGAAATTATGCACAATCACAACGGTTATGCTTTTGTTGATTTTGCCGCTTCCGCACCTTACATAAAAATTGATATGCATCCCGAAAATCCGAAACAGCATTTGGATGCAATTTTCTTTTCACCGCACAAAGCACTTGGCGGACCGGGCAGTTCCGGAGTTCTTATTTTCAATAAAAAACTTTATAATACCAGTCAGGCACCGGATCATCCCGGCGGGGGAACCGTTCTTTGGACAAACCGTTGGAATGAATATGCTTATTTTGATGAAGTCGAATTACGTGAAGACGGCGGAACACCGGCATTTTTACAAACGATACGAGTTGCTCTGACATTAAAATTGAAAGAAAAAATGGGATGTGATAATATTATGAAACGAGAACACCAACTGCTTGATTTGCTTTTTTCTGAATTTGATACAATTCCGCAAGTTCATGTCTTAGCCGATAAATACAGAGAACGTATCGGTGCTGTTTCTTTTTATGCAGATGACATTCATCACAACTTAATTGTAAAATTGCTTAACGATCGATTCGGAATTCAAACACGCGGCGGTTGTTCTTGTGCCGGTCCCTACGGTCATTATTTATTGCATGTTTCTAAGGATGAGTCACATCGAATTACCGATAAAATTAATCAAGGTGATTTGACCGAAAAACCCGGTTGGGTCAGATTATCCGTTCATCCTACAATGAAAGATGAAGACCTTTTATTTGTTACGGGTGCCGTGAAAGAAATAATTTCAAATATTTCAGAATGGGAAAAAGATTATGAATTTGATAAATCATGCGGAGAATTCTTTCATAGAAATATTCCCAGACACAAACCTGCAGATTATACCGATTGGTTTGTCGTATAATTGATATATAACAATGTTATGTATCACTTTTAATAAATTCTTTTATCTTTGTATAAAGATAGACGAATTAATATGTTTGAAGAATCAAAATACAAAGAATTACAACAAGAATTTATTGCTTATAAAAAATCGAATGAATCTTTTATAAATGAAGCCGAGCAGCTTAAGTTTTTAATTGAGAACTCGGAGGATATGATTAGTATTCATGATTTTGACGCTAGATATCTTTATTATTTCGGACATGAAAAATATGATATTACATCCGGTGATGTCATTGGGAAAACGCCTTATGATTTTTTTGAAAAAGATATTGCCGAGCAAATTATTTCATATATAAAACAATCATTTCAAACAGGGGAAAGAATAAAAAAAGAAATCCGGTTTTCTTGGCAAGGCGAGAAAAAATGGTTTGAAGAAACTGTTTTTCCGATAAAAAAGAACGGTAATATTGTTTCTGTTGTCAAAATTTGTAAAGATATTAATGAAAAGAAAGAAGCACTGTTAAAGCTTCTGGAACAGAAACGGTTTTTTCAAAAAGTTGTTAACTCTTTTAATTATCCCTTATATGTTATAAATGCCGAGACATTTGAAATTGAATTTTCGAATGATTATGCGCTGAGAAAAGATTTATCCTACGGTATAAAATGTTATGTATTTTCGAATCAAACAGAAAAGCCATGTTTGAAAGGTAATCAATTTTGTCCCGTTAATTTATTGAAATATAATGATAAACCGGTTGTTACGGAACATGTTCATACGGATAAAATCGGTAACAAAAGGCATTATGAAGTTCATGGTTTTCCGATTCATGATGATAAGGGTAAATTAGTGCAAGTAATTGAATATAATATAGAAATAACCGATAAAAAAAGAGCAGAACAAGAGCTGAAAACTGCAAAATTAAAAGCTGAAGAAAGTGAATCTTTAAAATCGGCTTTTTTGGCAAATTTGTCTCATGAGATCAGAACTCCCTTGAACGGAATTTTAGGTTTTTCCGAACTGCTTAAACAAAAGGATTTAAACGGAGATAAGCAAAGTTATTATATCGACATTATTAATAAAAGCGGAAATTACCTTTTAGATTTGATTAATGATATTGTGGATATCTCAAAATTTGATTCCGGATTGATGAAATTGAAAGAATCGGAATGTAATTTATCGGAATTATTAAACGAGATCTTCGAAATGTTTAATGATATTATTTTAAAAAGTGATAAAGAAATTGATTTTCTATTTGAAAATAATTGTACTTTAAGTAATAATATAATTACAGATTCCATGCGTCTTAAGCAGATTCTGATTAATTTAATCGGTAATTCGATAAAATTTACGAATAATGGAAAGATTGAACTTCAGTGTCGGAATAATAATAATATGCTTGAATTTTCGGTGAAAGATACGGGAATAGGTATTGAAAAGGATAAATTACCTTATATTTTTGACCGTTTCAGAAGAGCAGAATCGACAACACAAGAATTATATGAAGGAACAGGGCTGGGCTTAGCCATAACCAAATCTTGTATTGAATTGTTTAAAGGGAAAATTAAAGTCACTTCCGAATTCGGTATAGGAACCGAATTTAATTTTTCAATACCGTATAAATCCGTATAAATTAATTTTCGACAATAACTTTATCCGTTTTTGTAACTTTTCCGTAAATAATTAATGATATAGCTGCAAACAGAGCAATTCCTGCAAAATAATACCAAATATAATGAGCATGAACGGATGCTGCTTGCCAGGCTTCATGCGTATCGAATAAAGTCGGATCCGGACAATATTTATTTAATAAAAATCCTGAAATACCGAATCCCAAAACAGAAGAAATAAATGAATGTAAATGACTGAATCCCAGATACAAACCTTCTTCACCTTTAGGTGCCTGCAGAGAAAAAAGTTCCAGATATCGCGGTGAAATAAAGGATTCTGCCAAGCCCTGAAAAATAATACCGATAATCATCATTAAGGCAATGGGATGTATGTGCATAAATCCCAAATTAACGGCATTTCCGTCGAGCCAATTTCCGGAAGCCATTAATAAAGCAGAAACCGGCATAATAAACATACCTACGGTCATTGAAAAAACGGAACTTTTTTTACGCATCAACTGAGTTATAAACCCGACACTTAACACAACAACTAACGGATTTACATTTGCATACCAAGACGGAGAAGCTCCTTCACCCGCCATACGTAATACATATTTAGGCATCGTGGCGTATAATTGGTGTTGAACAATCCAAAAACCGCTGATTATCAGTATTAATATAACTAATTTGAGATTAGAAACAACTTTGATTAAAGCGGTCCAGATTTCTTTGAATGATTTACCTTCGCCGGTATGTTTTGCACTTTTATAAAATAAAAAAATCATAATTAAGGCGAGTAAAGTCATTCCGGCTGAAAAGTAATTTAAATTGATTAATCCGAGATTTCCCATGTTTTCACGTAAAGGTTTTACGATCGTTTTCCCTGAAAATGCTCCGATATTAACCATCATATAAAAAACGGAAAATCCTTTTGCACGAGTACTTTCGGTGGTTTCTTTTGCGATGGTTCCCGTAATGACGGATTTTATAAACGAACCGCCGACCATTATTACCAGCATTACCGGAATAATGTAATATTTTTCGGAAGATGTGCGGATGCCTTTATAAATAACTTCTTTTCCGTATTCGGCCAATCCTTTGGCTTCCAATATTCCCGGTAATAATGCAAGTCCCAAATAACCTACAGTTAAAAGTGTAAATGCAAGTAATAATGATTTTTTAAAACCGATTTTATCTGCATAGGCACCGCTGAAAGTCGGAAGGAAATATAGGCCGCCTGAAAATACACCCGAAATTATTCCTGCTTCAATATCTGAAAAACCCAATATTCTTGACAGATAAAGAGTGATAACTATAAAGACACCGTAATAGGCAGCTCTTTCAAGCAATTCTACACTGTTTGCGACCCAAAATGCTTTGGAAAATTTTGTTTTTACCTGTTTCTCTGAAGATATACTCATAAATTTTGTGTTCTAAAACATAAAAGCAGCGAAGATATTATAATTTTTCTAAATAAAAAGTTTAAAAATCTATACCGAAAATTTTTTTCATTCGTTCAGTGTCTTTTTTCAGAAGTTGTTCCGCATATTTTCGATCTTCTTCGGAAAGCGGCTTATAAGGAGTCTCTTTACGGTTTACCGAAGATAATTTTTCGGGAAGTTTTGAATGTAAAATTTTTTGCTTCACTTTATCGGGTAAAATTCTTCGCAAAGCAGCTCTTAAGGGATTATTACTGTTAAGCAGAAATTGTTGCAATATTTTCGATTTTGCTTTTGCGGATTTATTTGCAGTTATTAAAGCAGCATCGGACGAAAAATCTGTAATGTCAAGAAAAGTTGACAATTGTTTTAATAAGAAATTCGTATTATTTTTTAAATCGGATGTTTTAAGAAGCAATATGTTTTTTCGGGAAAAAAATTCCGACCAATAAGAAACATGTTCATAATATTTGCTTTGCCAAAGATTACATAAATTGTTTTGAACGGTAATATCAGAGCTTAATATATGTTCTTCTTCTTCCTTTATTGATTGTATAAATGATTTATTGTCAGGAATATATCCGTTATTTAAAGCATATTGATAAGAAGACCAAGTGCGTTCAGCCGGATTTCTTAAAATAATAATAATTTTTATTTCAGGATTGTATTCTGCAATTCGTTTCGGTGCACTTTTATCAATTAAAAGATAAGTATCTGCCGCAATTTTTAATTTTTCATCCGAACAATGTTTCCAAAACGAATGATAATATTCTGTACCTCTTTGATAAAGGTCTTCACCCGAAAAATAATGCACTCCTTTAATATCCGAAAAACAAACATCCGGATGATTTTCAAGATATTGATATAAAGTTGTCGTACCGCTTCTTCCGGCACCGATTATAATTGCATTTACTTTCATTTTTTGTCTATTTCACGCAGATTTCTCAGATAACACAGAATTTCAAGTTTCAAATTTTTAAGTTTCCCACACATCATCTCTTCACTAATTCTTTTCCGAAAAATCGTTTAACAATATACAACAGCAATTCTGTTTTAATATGTCTTTTTGCCGATAATCCGTATTTCTCAATCGGAATTCTTTGGATGTTTCTTTCAAAAATATCGTCTTTTATTCCGGCTGTACCGAAGGTGTAATCTGCAATTTTATTTTCATAAACCGTTTTAAAAAAAGTGTCTTTTACGCCGTTATCCGAAAACGGAAAAGCAAAATATTTTTGATTTATAGTAACGATATATTGTAAAAATGTAAAGTTATCTTTAATCTGTTTGATTTGCTCCTCTTCGTTTATTTCCGAAAATAACGGATGATTTATGCTGTGTGCCCCGATTGTAAAACCTTGTTCTTTAAGCTCTTTTATTTGCTCTTTTGTTAAGTACGGTTTGTAGGATTTCAAATACTCTTTATAATCAATATTCGGATTTTCCTTTTTTATACTTTCAACATAGTTAACAAACATATCTTCATTATCAACAAATGCCGAGTTTATAAAAAATATTGCGGAGATATTTCGTTTTTGTAAAATAGGGGCAATGATTTCATAAACTTCGGACAATCCGTCATCGAAAGATAAAACAAATGCCGTTTTTTTGTTTTCGGGCGGAAAATCGGATGCAGTAAAATATTTTTGCAAGAAATCCAAGTCTTTTTCAAATTGTTTGATACTTCTGACAGGATATAAATGTTTGATATGTACCGGCGGATTATTGCTGATAATATGATAGAAAGGATAAATAACTTTTTTTCCGGAAAGTTTTATTAAAAACTTTGTCGGGAAAATAGTTATTATTAGGGATAATATTTTAAATATTAGAGTATTAATCAAAATTTATATTTTTTTTTATTGAAATGAAAAGCAATACCTATGTTTAGTCTTGTAAATGGACTAAAAAAATTAAAAAGACCGTAATAAGCAGGTATAGGATATATTCCGTAAATGACTGCACCTGATTGTAATTCTGCAGTTAGTATTAATTTCTTATTTAAAAAATTAGAATAATGTAAAAAATATATAAAAGACCATGATGCTGTAATTTCTTTAAAATTTTCTATACCATAAATCGTATTATTAAAAGGATAATTTTGTCTTGATGTGTATTTATTACCTTTATAATAATGTAAAGTGGGCTTCATACCGGCTCCGTATGTTAATTTATTTTTTTTGTGAGGAAAACATAAAGATAAATTTATTTCCGACATATTTATTTCAGCATCTACTTTTTGATTTCGAATATAACCGTCATAATTAATCTTATCAATATATTTATCATTAAAATATTGATATGAAAATCCTAATCTTAATTTTTCTCTAAAAAGATATATGTTTACTCCTGTTCCGGTTCGAGGTTTAAAAAATGATGTATACGAAGAAAAAGATATTTCTTCAAATCCGTATAGATCAATTATTTGAGCGTTAACGTTGTATATTGGTATAAATAATAAAATTATAAAAACTAATATTTTCATGATTTTGATTTTCAATATTACTTTAGTTAAAACTAATTATGTAATTATTTAAAATATTTTATCATCAAAAGTATTTTTCTTTTTAAAACGATAGGAAATACCAAAGCTTATTCTTGAATACGGTTTAAAAATTTCATAAAAATCATAAGTATTTATATGTTTGGATTTAAAGTATTCCCAAAAAAATATTCCGCCTTCAATTTCAAAAGAGATTGAAAAATTACTGTTAAGAATATTTTTATATTTAATCATTGCGATAACAGATTTTGAAATATTCAGTTTATTGACTGAAATCGTATCACGAAATATCCCGTTTTCATAAATATCAATGAATGATACACTATGTGATGTGATTATACTTGTTCCGGAATTATAATGTACGGCCGGTTTAAGACCTATTCCTGCTATTATTTTATTTGTTATTTTAAAATTGGGGATAAAAGAAAAGTTTATCTCATAAGATTGAAGGTTTGCCGTACCATAAAAATCATCTGTATAGGATGAAGCTACATTGAAGATATAATAATCATATTTTATATTTTTCAGATTTTGAAAAGAAACACCGATTTTGAACATATCAGTAATATAATAATTTAAACCTATACTGTTAAAAGTCTTATTTTTTATATGTTCTCTGTATCCTGTCAGTTCAATTTCTTGTCCTTCCGTTTTTTGCAATGATAAAAATAAAAATGCAAATAATATCAATACTATCTTTTTCATAATAATCTGATTTATTCTTTTTATACTTTAAACTTTTACCTTTCAACTTTTCCCTTTTAGCTCTTTTGTCGAAAGCAACCCGCATGCCGCATCAATATCCTGTCCGCGTGATGCTCTGATAGTAGCCGTAATGCCTTTTTCGTTTAATCGATCTCGAAATTTTTCCAAAATTTTATAATCCGTTCCTTTTAACTCGGTTCCGGGAATTTCGTGAAAACGAATAAGATTAACTCTTGCCCAAAATCCGCTTACAAGTCTTGCTAATTCGTCGGCATGTTTCATACTGTCATTAAAGCCCTTAAATACAATGTATTCAAAAGAAATACGTCGCTGCCTTCCGAAATCGTGATTTCGGACAATTTTTAAAACCTCACTAATCGGATTTGTTTTTTGAATCGGCATAATTCTTTCTCTTTCTTTTTCAAAAGGTGTATGAATACTAATTGCCAAGTTGCATTTGCTTTCATTCAGAAAACGTTTTATTCCGGAAATTATTCCGTTTGTGGATACTGTGATGCGTTTGGGTGACCAAGCAAAACCGTATTCGGAAGTCATTATTTCGGTGCTTTTTAAAACTTCGTCAAAATTATCAAAGGGTTCACCCATTCCCATGTAAACAATATTTGTCAATTTGTCAAATTCAGGCAGACTTTTTATTTGGTTAAGAATTTCGTTTGCCGAAAGATGTGCTTGAAATCCTTGTCGCCCGGTCATACAAAATTCACAAGCGTATTTGCATCCGGCTTGTGATGAAACACATAAAGTTGCTCTGTCATCAGTCGGTATGTATGCTGCTTCGATATAGTGTTTTCCGGTTTTAAAAAGGTATTTTTTTGTTCCGTCTGAAGATGTTTGAACCGAAACGGGTTCTTTTAAACCGTATTCATATTTCTCATTTAATATTGTACGGGCTTTTTTCGACAAATTCGTCATTTTGTCAATCGATCGAATATTTTTTTTATACAACCAATCACAAATTTGCTTTGCCGTATATGCCGGTAATTTATTTTCTTTTACAATTTCGGTGATTTCCTTCAAGGTTTTACCGAATAAGTATTCTTTAATCATAAAATCTGTTTTTCAGAAATCAAAATTAATTGTAATTTTGTAATTCGCAATTTAAAAATAATAAACTTCAAAATTCAGAATATGTCAGGACACAGTAAATGGTCAACCATAAAACATAAAAAAGGTGCAAAAGATGCAAAGCGTGCAAAAATGTTTACGCGTATCGTTAAAGAATTAACGGTTGCGGTAAAAGAAGGCGGCGGAATTGATCCGGATTTTAACCCTCGATTACGTTTGGCAATTGCTAATGCTAAAGGCGTTAATATGCCGAAAGATAATATTGACAGAACAATTAAAAAAGCCGATTCGGACGGTTCAAATCTGCAAGAATCTACTTTTGAAGGAACAGGACAAGGCGGTGCGGCAATTTTTGTTGAATGTTTATCGGATAATAATCAAAGAACGGTTAGCGATGTGCGTCACGTATTCAGTAAATACGGCGGAGAACTCGGAAAAAACGGATCTTTAAGCTATATTTTCGAACGAAAAGGAACATTTGTTATTCCGAAAGGAGATTTTGATATTGAAGAATTGGAACTTGATTTAATTGATGCCGGACTGGAAGAAATGGAAGAAGAAGACGGAAAATATATTCTGACGACTGATATGAAAGATTTCGGGAATATACAAAAGAAATTGGAAGAATTAAAATTGGAAGCAGAAAATGCCGAGTTGGAAAGAATTCCTAAAATGTATAAAAAATTAGATCCGGAAACGGCACTGAAAGCTTTAAATATTGTTGAAAAACTTGAAGAATTGGAAGATGTTCAAAATGTGTATCACGATATTGAATTAACGGATGAAGTGGCTAAGGCATTGGAAGAGCAGGAATAGGTGAAAGGTATAAGGTACAAGGTAAAAGGTATAAGGTACAAGGTAAAAGGTACAAGGTAAAAGGTAAAAGGTAAAAGGTAAAAGGTAAAAGGTGAAAGGTAAAAGGTAAAAGGTAAAAGGTAAAAGGTAAAAGGAGTTAGTATATAGTAACCTTTGTTTTATCTGAAAATACATCCGGAGTTTCATTGTAATTTTGAAATTCCGGATTTTTGTTTGTTTATATTGCAATGATTTACATTTTAAAATACAAATTTTGAACTTTATTCTCTAAAAAAATTACTTTTGCA
>JANTGL010000089.1 GCA_024762915.1 Bacteroidales bacterium
AAAAACCTGCGGCTTCGGTAACCGTAAATTGCAGAATTTCGTATATTGATTTCTCTTTATATTTGATATTCAATATATTATCCTGAAATCTTTTTCCCTTGCAATCTTCACAAAGCGTGTAAACATCAGCTAAAAAATCCATGGAAACTTTAATTTTCCCGGTTCCTTTGCAGGTTTCACATCTGCCGCCTTTTGTATTGAAAGAAAAATCGGTCTTTTTTATGCCTTGCTCTTTTACTTGCGGAAGATTTGCAAACAAATCCCTGATCGTATCGAAAAAGCCGAGATAAGTTGCCAAATTACTTTTCGAGCTCTTACCGGGAAAACTTTGATTGACATGAATAATTTTATCGAATTGCTCCGTGCCTCTCATACTTTCACAATTAATTGGTCGTTTGGCTTGTGCCGATTTGTATAAAACATCGAACAACAGACTCGATTTTCCGCTTCCCGATACACCCGTAAGAACTATAATTCCTCCGGAAGGAAAATTAACATCAATATGTTTCAAATTATTGGCATGAGCTTTTTCAATTGTGATGCCCTTTTGCAATGTTCTTTTTTCGGAAATTATATTGAGCGGTTTCTGCAAATATTTTCCGGTAAGGGAATTTTTATTTGAAATAATGCTTTGAAGATTTCCTTCGGCAATAATTTTACCGCCGTTTTTGCCTGCTCCGGGACCGAGGTCTATAATATAATCGGCTGATTTAATAATTTCGGCATCGTGTTCGGAAATAATAACCGTGTTACCTTCGTCGCGAAGTTTGTACAAAAGTTTAATCAGCTTTTTTGTATCTTTATGATGAAGCCCGATACTCGGTTCATCAAGCACATAGGTTATTCCCGTTAAGCCGGAAACAATTTGCCCTGCCAAACGCATACGCCTTGCCTCACCGCCTGAAAGTGTGTTGCTTCTTCGGTCAATTGTGAGATAGGAAAGTCCGATATTATTTAATACTTCAAGGCGACTTAAAAGTTCCGTTCGGATGTCAGCAATGATTTGACGTGTATTTGAATCACTTATTTTTTCTTCAAATGACTTAAAAAAGTTTATGCTGTCTTTAACTGACATTGCAGAAAGTTCAGCAATGTTTTTTTCGGCAAATTTTACGGAAATTGCTTCTTTCTTCAATCGTGTTCCATTGCAAGGTTCACATTCTTCATGCTTCATAATCGGCAACATATCATCACCTCGTTTATCGGCATGTTTTCTTTCGAATTCCTCATTTACGAGTGAAATAAATCCTTTCCAATCAGTTTTAAATTTATATGTACCTTCTTTATTTTTTCTTTTATGATGCCACACAACTTCATAAATTTGTAATTTTGTACCGTACATTGCAATTTGTTGTGCTTCAGGGCTTAATTCATTCCACGGAAGTGAAAAATCAACAGAATGTTGTTTGCCGACTTCATTCAGAGTTGCAATATATTGTCCGTAAGGATCGCCGTAGAATTTGCCGGTTTTGTGTGCGTTCATCGCACCGTTTCCGAGAGCAAGTTCAGGCTTAGAAATGAATTTATCCGGGTCGCATACAATCTTATAACCCAAACCTTTACAAGCAGGGCAAGCACCGTGTTCGTGATTGAAAGAAAATAAGGATGTCGTTAATGTTTCAAAGCCCGTAAATTTGCATTTTTCACATTTCCCCTTAATGAGTTTGTTTCCGCATTCGGGACAATATGCCGTTCCCGCTCTTGAATACAACAATCTGTAATAATCATATATTTCTGTTACGGTTCCGAGTGTTGAACGCGGGTTTTGAGTTTTTGAGCTTTGGTTAATTGCAACGGCGGGTGTCATTCCTTTTACTTTTTCAAAACGAGCATCTCCTTTTTGTTTTATAAAAGTTCGCAAATAACTTGAAAGACTTTCAGAATATAATTTTTGACCTTCTGCAAAAATGGTATCAAATGCCAAAGACGATTTTCCGCTTCCGGAAACTCCCGTAATCACCGTTAATTGATTCACCGGAATTGATACATCAATATTTTTCAGATTATGAGTTGAAATACCTTTAAATTCAATGGGAGTTAAGGTATTGTAACTTGTTTTGGGTATTTGCCGATGAGGGATTTTTTCAAACAAAAGTTTAAGCTCTTTTCCGATAAGTGAATTTTCGTTATGAATAATGTCTTCCGGACTACCGTAAGCGACGAGTTCACCGCCTTTTGCACCGCTTTCGGGACCTAAATCAATAATATAATCAGCCGATTTAATAATATCAATATGATGTTCGATAATTATTACGGAATTTCCGGCATCAACTAATTTTTGCAGAGATTTTAACAGTATTTTAATGTCGTAAAAATGCAATCCTGTTGTGGGTTCATCAAGAATGTAAAGTGTATGTCCTTTTGCGTTTTTGCTTAATTCCGAAGCCAGTTTAACACGTTGAGCTTCTCCGCCGGAAAGAGTGGTTGCCGGTTGTCCCAAAGTAATGTATCCTAAACCGAGTGCTTGTAAAGTGGAGAGGTATTGCATCAATTTTGCTTGGTCTTTGAAAAAAATACAAGCTTCGTCAATTGTCATTTCCAGAATGTCATAAATATTTTTTCCTTTATATTTAACGAAAAGTGTTTCGGAATTAAATCGTTTGCCCTTACATTCGTTACAAATAATATCAACATTTCCCATAAAGTGCATACCGATTTGTACGACACCGGCACCTTGGCAAGTTTCGCATCTGCCGCCTTTATTATTGAAAGAAAATCGTCCTTTTTTCCAGTTTTTTTCTTTGCTTTCGGGTAAATCGGCAAATAAATCACGTATGTAATCAAAAAGTTTGGTATAAGTTGCCGGATTGCTTCTCGGTGTTCTGCCGATGGGTGATTGGTCAATTTCAATCAGTTTTGAAATATGTTCAAAACCTTGAATTTTCGTATGTTTTCCTACGGAAAGATTTGACGTATTATGTAATTCTTTTTTTATTTTATTTGCTAAAATACCATGTACCAAACTGGATTTTCCGGCACCCGACACACCCGTAACAACCGTTAAAACACCGAGCGGAAATTCAACATTAATATTTTTTAAGTTGTGGTGATTTGCACCCGAAATTTTAATAAATTTTTCGTTTGCTTTTCTTCTTGTTTCAGGTATTTTTATTTCTTGTTTCCGGGTAAGAAATTCATGTGTAATGCTTATACTGTTTTTTTTATTTAAGAAATCTTCGGTTTTACCGGAATACAACAATTCACCGCCTTTTACACCGGCATAAGGACCGATATCAATAATTCGATCGGCATTTCGGATGGTTTCTTCATCGTGTTCCACAATGAGAACTGTATTCCCGTTGCTGACAAGCTTTTGCAAAACAGATAACAATTTTTTATTATCCCTCGGATGCAAACCGATTGAGGGTTCATCTAAAACAAATAATACTCCTCGAAGCTGCACAACTACCTGATTAACGAGTCGAATACGCTGCGCTTCACCGCCTGAAAGTGTGGTTGATTCTCTTTCTAAACTTAAATAGCCTAATCCTAATCTATTTAACAAATTCGTACGTTTTATAATTTCTTTACGAATTGGAGATGCTACTTTTTCTTCATTTTGATTGAACTTAATTGAATGGAAATAGTGATGCAATTCTTCAATCGTCATTTCTGTGAAGTCTGCAATATTTCGTCCTTTGTATTTTATAATTAATGCCTCTTTGTTTAATCGTTTTCCCCTGCATGAAGAACATTCTTGCGTCGTAACAAAACGAAGAATATTTTTATTTCTGTCTCTTTTCAGAATCTCTTCCATTACGGGAATAATTCCCTTATAATAGCCTTCTTCACGTGGTTTTGCCGTTATTCCGCTCCATTTCATGCGAGACTCCAAAGTATGTTTTCCGAAAGGAATTTTTATAATATCAGAACCGTATAAAATTATCTGTTTTTGTTCCTCATTAAGCTCTTTCCAAGGGATGTCCACATTAAAACCGTGTGCATTGCATAATTGATTCATTACATCAATAGTTACTTGCGAATAAATCGTATAACCGCTTGGTGTTGTGATAACTAATGCACCTTCACGTAAAGTTTTTGAATCATCTTCTACAATTTTATTAACGTCAATTTTATCTTCAACACCCAATCCTTTACATCGGGGGCAGGCACCGTACGGAGAATTAAAGGAAAATAATCGGCGTTCAATTTTTTTATCAATCGGTTGGTCCGGTTTTCCTAATCTGGCAAATAGCAAACGTAAATAATCATAAAGCTCGGACATTGTGCCGACCGTAGAGCGCGGATTGCGACTGACGGTTTTTTGGTTAACCGAAATAGCCGGCGGTAATCCGGTAATTTTTGTAACTTCCGGACGTTTAAGGCGTTTTAAATATTGTCGGGCATGTGAAGAAAAGGATTCCAGATAACGCCTTTGTCCTTCATTGCAAACAATATCATAAACCAAAGATGATTTTCCGGAACCGGACACGCCTGTTACAACCGTAATGGCATTGTGTTCAATTTCAACATCAATGTTTTTCAGATTGTGTTCTGATGCACCGATTATTTTTATTTCCTTGTTCAAAATACGATTAAGTTATCAATTCGGCAAATGTAATGTTTTAAATGTAATTATTTGCGCGTAAAAAAGCAGATATTGTTAGGTTTAATAACAGATTATGTCTGTTCGATTCTGAGAAATAAAAAAAATACAATTATTTTTTTTATTAGAACTAAAAATATCTTAATTTTGCACGCACAAAAAGCGGATGTGGCGAAATTGGCAGACGCGCTAGACTTAGGATCTTGTGCCGCGAGGCGTGGGGGTTCGAGTCCCTTCATCCGCACAAACCGCTTGTTGATGCAAGCGGTTTTTATATTTTTAATAAATTTTTTTATGGAGATTACAAAAACAAACAAAGACGAATTAAATGCTCAAATATCCCTGAAGATATCGGCTGAAGATTATGCACCGGCAGTAGAAAAAGAACTGAAGGCTTATCAAAAAACAGCTCAAATAAAGGGATTTCGCCCCGGAAAAGCACCGATGGGTTTGATTAAGAAATTAGTCGGAAACCAAATGGTAATGCAAGAGTTGGATAAAATGGTTTCAGACAATTTGACAAAATTTTTAATTGACGAAAAGTTAAATATTTTAGGTCAACCGTTACCTTCCGACGAACAAAAACCGGTAGATATTCTTAATGAAAAAGAACATGAATTTTTATTTGATATCGGTTTGGCTCCCGAAATTGATTTTGTTATTGATGAAAAAGTTAAAATTCCGTATTATAAAATAAAGATTGATGAGAAAATAATTGATGACGAAATTAAAAGACATCAAAATCAATTTGCAAAAGCTGAACAAACCAAAAAAGTTGAAGCGAATTCTTATTTAAAAGGGAATGTAACTCAAACGGATAAAGACGGAAAACCCGTTGAAAACGGAATTTTTTCGGAAGATACCATGATTGCCGTTGATGTTATTAAGGATGAAGAAGAAAAAAAGAAATTCATCGGCGCAAAATTAAATGATTTAGTGGTATTTGATATTAAAAAAGCTTTACCGAATAATACGGAAATTGCCGGTATTTTAAAAATTGATTCATCAAGAGTAGATGAACTTGAACCGTTTTTCAACTTATTAATTACGGAAATTACAACATATACTCCGGCAGAAGTAAACCAAGAATTATTTGACAAAGTATACGGTAAAGATACCGTAAAAACGGAAGAAGAATACAAAGCAAAAATAAAAGAAAGTATTGAAACTGTTTATGCCGATGAATCGGAATACAGATTTGCGGTTGATGCAAAAGAAGTATTATCAGAAAAATTTCCGATTCAATTACCTGACGAGTTTCTGAAAAAATGGCTTAAAGTAACTGATAATGAAGGTAAAATTACCGAAGAAATTTTAGAAAAAGAATATCCTGTTTTCAGTAAAGATACGCAATGGCAATTAATAAAAGATAAAATTGCAAAAACCGAAGAATTTAAAGTCAGTGAAGAAGAACTTCGTGAAGAATCTAAACGATTTACCGAAGCTCAATTTGTGCAATACGGTTTGCCTTTGGGTTCAATAAGTGATGAGCATATGCAAAGTTTTATTGATAAAAATCTTGAAAACGAAAAAGACAGAAATAAATTTGCTGAGAAAGTAATTGAAAATAAAGTTTTAAAATCCGTAAAAGAAAAAGTTAAAATACAAGAAAAAGAAATAACTTTGGATAATTTTAAAAAATTATACGAATAAACTAAAATTCTCAAACATGAATATAAATGAATTCAATAAATATGCAACAAAGCATAAAGGTATCAGCAGTTTAAATTTGCATAAATATTATCAAGCAATTCAAAACAGTTATATTTCTCCTACCATTATAGAAGAACGACAGTTGAATGTTGCTCAAATGGATGTTTTTTCACGATTAATGATGGACCGAATTATTTTTTTAGGTTTACCGATTGATGATTATGTCGCAAATATTATTCAAGCACAATTATTATTTTTGGAATCCAGTGATCCTTCAAAAGATGTACAGATATATATAAATTCACCCGGCGGCGGTGTGTATGCCGGCCTCGGTATTTATGATACAATACAATACATTTCTCCGGATGTTGCAACAACGTGTACGGGAATTGCAGCATCAATGGCCGCTGTTTTATTGGCTGCCGGAACAAAAAATAAACGTGCTGCCTTAAAACATTCCAGAATAATGATTCATCAACCGATGGGAGGAGCACAAGGACAAGTTTCTGATATTGAAATTACGTTTAAGGAGATAAAAAAGTTAAAAGATGAATTGTATCAGATTTTAGCTAATCATACCGGTAAAACTTTAAAAAGAATTGAAAAAGATTCTGACAGAGATTACTGGATGAAATCTGAAGAAGCTAAGGAATACGGTATGATTGATCGTGTCCTTTTTAATGAAAAATAAATTAATTTAAAATTAGGATTAAATTAAATGGACAAATGTTCTTTTTGCGGTCGTAAAAGATCCGAAGTAAATTTATTGATTTCCGGAATTGAGGGGTTCATTTGTGATGAATGTTCTGCAAGAGCCTATGAAATTATTGCGGAAGAAGAATTGACTAAAAAAGAAAAAAGTAAATTTGATATCAATAATGTTAAATTAAAAAAACCTGTTGAAATTAAAGAATTTCTTGATCAATATGTTATCGGTCAGGAACATGCAAAAAAAGTTTTGTCCGTTGCCGTTTACAATCATTATAAAAGATTATCCGTTCAAAACATTAAAGATGACGATGATATTGAGATTGATAAATCAAATATTGTGATGGTCGGAGAAACCGGAACAGGAAAAACACTTCTTGCAAAAACGATTGCTAAAATGTTGCATGTTCCGTTTACGATTGTTGATGCAACCGTTTTAACAGAAGCCGGTTATGTCGGGGAAGATATTGAAAGTTTATTGACTCGTTTGTTGCAAGCGGCGGATTATGATGTTGAAAAAGCAGAACAAGGCATTGTATTTATTGATGAAATTGATAAGATTGCACGAAAAAGTGATAATCCTTCCATTACAAGAGATGTTTCCGGAGAAGGTGTTCAACAAGGTTTGTTGAAATTATTGGAAGGAGCAATTGTGAATGTGCCGCCCAAAGGCGGAAGAAAACATCCCGAACAAAATTTAACACCCGTCAACACAAAAAATATATTATTTATTGCCGGCGGTGCATTTGACGGAATTGAAAAGAAAATTGCCAGACGACTAAATACACAAGTTGTCGGTTTTGATAAATCAGAAAAAAATAAAATTGATCAAGAAAACTTTTTGCAATATGTTGCTCCTCAAGATTTGAAATCATTTGGTTTAATTCCCGAAATTATCGGAAGAATGCCTGTCCTTACACACCTTAATCCGCTTGACAGAAAAGCATTAAGAGCTATTTTGACGGAACCTAAAAATTCTATCATAAAACAATACATCAAATTGTTTCAAATTGACGGTATTGAATTACATATTAGTGAAAATGTATTTGAATACATTGTGGATAAGGCAATTGAATATAAAATAGGTGCCAGAGGTTTACGTTCAATTTGTGAAGTGATTATGACGGATGCCATGTTTGAACTTCCTTCAAAACGTGTAAAGAAATTTTCGGTTGATATTAAATACGCAAAAAATAAACTTGAAAAGGCAGATATTAAAAAATTAAAAGTTGCTTAAATTAATTCTCTGCTGATTCAGACTGTTTTCCGTTAATAATTTTCCCGTCTTCTAATTTAATAATTCGATCGGACATGTGAGCAAGTTCATTGTTATGTGTTACAATAACAAATGTTTGTTCAAATTTATCTCTTAAAGAAAAAAATAATTGGTGCAGTGCCTTTTTATTTTCAGTGTCGAGATTTCCGGAAGGTTCGTCAGCCAAAATTACCGACGGATTATTTATTAATGCTCTTGCTACGGCAACGCGTTGTTGTTCACCGCCCGACATTTCATTAGGTTTATGTTCGGCACGATCCGATAAATTTAAAAAATTTAATAAATCGATTGCTTTTTTTACGGCTGATTTTTTATCTGTTCCTTTGATAAATGCCGGCATGCAAATATTCTCTATTGCAGTAAATTCAGGTAACAAATGATGAAACTGAAAAACAAAACCAATATGTTCATTTCTGAATTTTGCTAATTTTTTTTGATTTAAATTTGTGATATCCGTATCTTCAATTAAAATAGTTCCTTTATCAGCATCTAAAAGAGTTCCTATAATTTGTAAAAGAGTTGTTTTCCCGGCTCCGCTTGGACCCGTAACAGAAACAATTTCTCCTTTTTTAATATTCAATTCGATTTCTTTCAGAACATTGAGATTATCGAAAGATTTACTGATATTATCGGTTTTAATCATAGAAGCATATTTCTTGAAAATTAGTTATTTAAGACGGACATTTTTTTTGTTTATTGAGTTATTAGGATTATTTTTTTGTTTATCATCATTATTAATAAACCCGTCGTCATCATCTTTTATTATTTTTCCGTAAACATCCGTAAAACGGTAAACAGTAAAATCTAAATTGGATTCAAATCCGCCTTCTCCGGTAATCTCAAACCCGCTTTTGTCAACAATATTTACGGGTTTTATCGAATAAATTTTTTCTTCTTTTTCATCCAAAAATAATTCTTCCGTTTTTAAGATACTGCCTTTTACATTTGTTAATATTACATTTCCCCTTGCTTTGGCAAAATTCTTTTTTTCATAATAAATACCGTAATCCGCTCGTAAACTTGAATGAATATTCATATGTTTATCATAAAAAGTTAATGAAATTCCTTTAGGAAAAACAGAATATTCTTTTTTGGGATTCGTATAACGGTATGCTACCGGTGTAGAAAGAATAATTTGAGTGTGTCCGTTGATACTGTATTGAGATCTTAAATTTTCAACCGTAACATCGGGTAATTCTTTTTGATTTGTCAGCGCTTTTATTTCTTCCAAATCATTTTTGCAAGAGACTAGGATTAATACTATAAAAAGAAGACTGAACCGGAATTTGAATTTAAGCATTTCTTAAGTATTATCTT
>JANTGL010000090.1 GCA_024762915.1 Bacteroidales bacterium
AGAATTAATCTTATTCTGTCATCACCGTTCAAATTCATTACAGAAGATTCCATATTTGTTGTTGCAGACGGAAATTCTGTTAAAAAATTATCATAGGAACCGTCATAATACACATAAACAAAGGCATTAGTAACTGTTCCAAGAGGAGATAAATCAGTAGTATTACCCCATGTAGTATTTGCATTTGTTTGATTTTCCACCGAATATAAAGAAAAATCAACAGTGCCTGATGCATAAATCTCAAGCATTTTAGGAGTACCACCTGTACAAGTACCATCCATAATAGCAGTAATAATTGGTGCTTGTCCAAAACCGGAATAAGACCAAATTATTAATAAAATAAATAATAATTTTCTTTTCATAACAGATATATTTAATGATTAATAAAATAATTTTTTAAAAAGGACTTCAAATTTATAAAATAATATTTGAAATAACTTAATTTTATATTAATTCTTTATTAAGAAATTGAGCCGTATAACTTTTATTCTTCTTTATAATTTCTTCCGGAGTACCTTCTGAAATAATATAACCTCCTGATATACCACCTTCTTTTCCGATATCAATAATATAATCGGCAACTTTTATTACATCTAAATTATGTTCTATAACAATTACGGTATTGCCTCTGTCAACCAATTTATTTAAAACGTTTAACAACATTTTAATGTCCTCAAAATGCAAACCGGTTGTCGGTTCGTCAAGAATATAAAGTGTTTTACCGGTATCCCGTTTTGCCAACTCGGTTGCCAGTTTTACGCGTTGCGATTCCCCTCCGGAAAGGGTTACCGACGACTGCCCCAATGTGACATACCCCAAACCGACCTCTTTCATTGCTTTTAATATTTTTTTTATTTTCGGAATATTCTCAAAATAATCGTATGCAGTGTTAATGGTCATATTCAAAACATCACTGATTGATTTGCCTTTATAGCGCACTTCCAGTGTTTCGCGATTGTATCTTTTCCCTTGACAATCTTCACAATGCACGTAAACATCGGGTAAGAAATTCATTTCGATGGTTCGCAGTCCGGCACCTTGGCAGGTTTCACATCTTCCGCCTTTCACGTTAAAAGAAAAGCGTCCGAGTTTATAACCCCTTATTTTTGATTCCGGAAGTTGTGCAAACAATTTTCGTATTTCGTCAAACACTTTCGTATAAGTTGCCGGATTACTTCGCGGTGTTCTGCCGATAGCTGATTGGTTTACTTCAATAACTTTATCAATGTGTTCAATACCTGAAATTGATTTATAAGCTAAGGGTTTTTTATTCGAACGATAAAAATATTGACTTAAAATCGGATGTAAGGTTTCATTAATTAATGTGGATTTCCCGCTTCCCGAAACACCTGTTACACAAATAAATTTACCCAAAGGAAATTTAACCGTAATATTTTTAAGATTGTTTCCCGAGGCCCCTTTTAAAATAATTTCATTACCGTTTCCTTGTCTTCTTTTTTTCGGCACTACAATTTTTTCTTTCCCCGAAAGATAATCGGCCGTCAATGACTTGCTGCGTATAATCTCATCGGGTATTCCTTGTGCGGAAATTTCGCCTCCGTGTCTGCCTGCCCCGGGTCCCATGTCAATAATATAATCTGCCGAAAGCATCATATCTTTATCATGTTCAACCACAATCACCGAATTTCCGGTATCGCGAAGTTGCAATAAGGAGTTTATAAGTTTATGATTGTCTCTTTGATGTAATCCGATGCTGGGTTCATCCAAAATATAAAGGACATTCACCAATTTGGAGCCGATTTGCGATGCCAATCTGATGCGCTGACTTTCACCGCCCGACAATGTTTTGGAAGTTCTGTTTATGCTCAAATAACTTAAGCCCACATCCAGAAGAAATTGGATTCTGGTAATCAGTTCTTTTAAAATTTCTTTTGCAATAATGTTTTGCCTTCCCGAAATTTTTGCTTTTACATCATTTAAAAATTTATAAAGTTCTGAAATATCAAGTTCGGCAAGTTCAGAAATATTTTTACCGAAAAATTTAAACCATAAAGATTCTTTTTTTAAACGTTTACCTTCGCAAACGGGACAAATTTCATTCGTAAAATAATTATTTGTAACACGTTTGGATTCCGCACCGGAGTTATTGGCATGTCTCTCAAGAAAAGAATAAATCCCGTCGTAATCCAATTCAATTTTTGATCGTATTCCCAAACCGACATTATCAATAATAACGGCTTCATCCGTACCGAATAAAATCTTATTCAAAACCTTCTCGGGGATTTTTTTTATCGGTGTTTTCAGACTTAATTTATCAGCCCTTAAAATGGCATCAATTTGCTTAAATATCAACGAATTGTCATAGTCTCCCAAGGGTTTTATTGCTCCGTTTTTTATTGAAATTGAGGTATCGGGAATCACTTTATTTAAATCAACTTTGCTGATAACACCCAAACCTTTACATTTCTCACAAGCACCTTTCGGAGAATTAAAAGAAAACGAATTCGGCTCAGGAACATTATAAGAAATTCCGGTATCGGGACACATCAAATTTTTACTGAAATACCTTGGTTTTCCGGTTTCGTATTCATCTATGAGAATTACGCCTTTACCTTCTTTTAAGCCGGTTTGAACAGAGTTTTTTAAACGTTGTAAATTGTTTTCGGTGACTTTAAGTTTATCGATAACAATTTCAATATCATGGGTTTTATAACGATCTAATTTTAATCCGGGAATTAATTCGGTAATTTCACCGTCAATAACGGCTTGTAAATATCCTTTTTTTCGGATGCTAACAAAAAGTTCGCGATAATGCCCTTTTCGACTTCTGATAATCGGTGCGGACAGTATGATTTTTTTATTTTTATATTCTTCGGAAATAATTTCAAGAATTTGTTCGCTCGTATATTGCACCATTTTTTTGCCGGTATTGAATGAATAAGCCGTTCCGGCTCGAGCGAAAAGTAATCTTAAAAAATCATAAATTTCTGTTACGGTTCCCACGGTTGAACGCGGATTTTTATTGGTTGTTTTTTGTTCAATGGAAATAACCGGACTAAGTCCCGTAATTTTATCAACATCAGGGCGTTCCAAATTTCCGAGAAATTGACGGGCATAAGCTGAAAACGTTTCGATATAACGTCTTTGACCTTCGGCATAAATCGTATCAAAAGCAAGTGATGATTTTCCGCTGCCGCTTAAACCGGTAATTACGGTTAATTTGTTTCGCGGAATCTCGACATCAATATCTTTCAAATTATGAACTCTTGCCCCTGTTACTTTTATGAACTTACCCATTCAATTTTTTTTACGAAATTTTGCAAAGATAACAAATAGGAATGAAAATTCAAGACTGTTGTATGAATCAATTTTATAATAGTTCTTATTTCTTGCATGACTTTTGCATATATTCTTCACAGATAAGTTTTAAGACTGTTTTTCAAAAAAGATAATACAGTCTTATTTCTTTTAAACTATTTTAAATCAAAGAAATATGAAATATTTTAACTATTTAATGAAGTTCTTTATACTAACTTCCCTTTATCTGATTTTTTCAACCGGTTTGCAAGCTCAAAAAACCGATACCGAAAAAAGTTTGATAAAATCATCAACTTTTTCTGCTTTTAAGTTCAGAAGCATCGGACCCGCTTATGCCTCAGGAAGAATTGCAGATATTGAAGTAAATCCGAAAAATCATTCTCAATTTTATATTGCTGCCGCAGCCGGCGGAGTTTGGAAAACCGATAATTCCGGAATTACTTTTTATCCGATTTTTGATCACTACGGTTCATACTCTGTTGCTGATGTTGCCGTTGATCCGAATAATACAAACATTGTTTGGGTCGGAACAGGCGAATACAACAGTCAAAGAGCTATCGGGTACGGAGACGGTGTTTATGTTTCACAAGACGGCGGAAAATCTTTTAAAAATGTCGGTTTAAAAAAATCCGAGCATATCGGAAGAATCGTTATTGATCCGAGAAATTCCGACGTTTATGTGGCTGCACAAGGTCCGCTATGGGGACCGAGAGGCGAACGAGGGATTTTCAAAACTTCCGATATGGGACAAACCTGGGATACTCTGCTTACGGTTAGTAAAAACACCGGTTTTAACGATATTGTTTTTGATTCAAGAAATCCTGACATTCTTTATGCTTCAAGTTATCAAAGAAGAAGACGTGTTTTTACTTTAATAGACGGCGGTCCCGAATCAGCAATTTACAAATCAACAGATGCCGGTAAAACATGGAAAAAACTGACAAGCGGACTTCCGAGAGGAAATGTCGGAAGAATCGGTTTGGCTATTTCTCCCGTTAATCCGGATTATGTTTATGCCATTATTGAAGGAGTTAACGGTTCGGGAGGTTTTTTCAGAACCGTTAACAGAGGTGCATCATGGAAGAAAATGAATTCATATGTTTCAACAAGTCCGCAATATTATAATCGCATTCATTGTGATCCGAAAGATGTTAATAAAGTTTATTCTACGGATACCTATACAAAATATACACTTGACGGAGGGAAAACATGGAAAACTTTAGGTTTATCACAAAAGCATGTAGATGATCACGCCTTGTGGATTGACCCTGATAATACCGATCATCTCCTGATAGGTTGTGACGGCGGTTTTTATGAAACTTTTGATATGGGTGCGAATTGGCGTCATGCACCGAATTTACCGATAACACAATTTTACAGAGTTGCCGTTGATAATTCTGAACCTTTTTATAATGTTGCCGGAGGTACTCAGGATAACAACAGTGCCGTAGGCCCTTCGCAAACAATTTGCAGAAACGGCATTTTGCAAGATGACTGGAAAGTAACACAAGGCGGTGACGGTTTCTTTTCGGCAATTGATCCGAAAAATTCGAATATCGTTTATGCCGAATCGCAATACGGCGGATTGGTAAGATATGACAAAAACAGCGGAGAACGTGTTTATATTCAACCGCTTCCGCCAAAAGACGAAGCCTACAGATGGAACTGGAATGCTCCTTTAAAAATCAGCTCTTTTGATAACAAACGACTCTATTTTGCTGCTAATAAATTATTCCGTAGTGACGACAGAGGAAACTCATGGAAAGTAATCAGCCCGGATTTAACACGGCAACTTAACAGAAATGAAATGAAGATTATGGGAAAAATTCAACCTGTTAATGCTGTTGCAAAAAATGCATCTACGTCAATTTTCGGTAATATTGTTTCTTTTTCGGAATCTCCCCTTAATGAGAATCTTTTATATGTCGGAACCGATGACGGTTTAATTCAGGTAACAGAAGACGGCGGAAAAACATGGCGTAAATTAAGCAAATTTCGGAATATACCTAATATGACTTATGTCAGTTGCATTTTTGCTTCACAACATGACGAGAATATTGTTTATGCTGCTTTTGACGGCAGAAAAGATAATGATTTAAAACCCTATCTTCTGAAAAGCACGGATAAAGGCAAAACATGGTTTGAAATTGTAACCGACTTACCGGAAAAAGGAACCGTTTATTCAATTATTGAAGATCCCGTTGAAAAGCAACTACTTTTTGTCGGTACGGAATACGGATTATATTTTTCAATTAACGGAGGCGGAAAATGGATAAAATTATCATCCGGTTTGCCCACAATTGCGGTGCGTGACATCAAAATTCAAAAACGCGAAGATGATTTGGTTATTGCAACATTCGGCAGAGGATTTTATATTATGGATGACTTTTCTTTGCTCAGAAAAATAAGCGATAAAACATTAAAAGAAGATCATATTTTATTTCCCGTAAAAGACGCTTATATTTATTCTCAAACATCTAAAAAATACGGACAAGGCGCAACTGTTTATACCGGTAAAAATCCCGAATACGGTGCAGTCTTTACCTATTATATTAAAGATAAAATTAAAACGAAAAAAGATTATCGGCTTGAAACTGAAAAAGATAAATCAGATATTTCATTTCCTTCATTTGATATTTTAAGAGAAGAAGCAGATGAAATACCGCCTTATTTGATGTTTACGATAACGAATGAAAAAGGAGAAATCGTAAGAAGGATAAAACATTCGGCACGCCCCGGATTGCAAAGATTTAACTGGGGATTAAGACGATTTAATATGTATCCTGTTACGGACGGAAATTCACCGATGCATAACAGACAAACCGGCGGAATTCCTGTTCCTCCGGGAAAATATACTGTTTCAATGGCTAAAATTGTAAACGGAATTGAAACAAAAATCGCTGAACCGCAAAGTTTTACTCTGCGTCCGCTCGGAAATCTGACATTACCGGCAAAAAATCCTCTTGTCTTGGAAAATTTCAAAAAAGAAGCAGCTGAATTATACGGGGTTACGGCAGGATTGACAAAATGGACGGACGGAATGACTAAAAATGTAAAAGCATTAAGAACAGCTTTAATAAACGGCGGAGGTTCTACCCAAGAAGATTTAATGCGTGCCGATGATATGATTTCCGAATTACGTGAAATGAACCGTAAGTTAAACGGGGATGAAATTATTGATAAATTACATGAAAATCAACCGCCGAATTTGAATTGGAGAATTTCTGCCGTAACCTACGGAGCATACCACGGTTCGGATGCCACACAAACCTTAAAAGATAATTTGCAAATTGTAAAAGAAGGTGTTACAAAACTAATTAAACAAGCAAAGGTTTTAAACCAAAAATTACAACTGTTGGAAGACAGAGCTAATAAATCCGGCAGTCCGTGGTCATCCGGAAGAATTCCGGATTTTAAATAATGATATTATAAAAAATTTATAACTTTGAGGACGACTTTTACGGTCGTCCTTTTTAATTTATTAAATATTTTACCATGAAAAAAACAACCCTAATACTTTTAAGTATTTTTATTTTCGGTTTCTCTGCTTGCAAAAAGAATAAAGTTCCGGAAGGAATTGATTTTAAACAAGAAATGCGAAATTTTGTACAAGGTATCAGTTCTTATGCAAAAGGAATTAATCAAAATTTTGTTATTATTCCTCAAAACGGCAGCGAATTGGCATCCGATAACGGAGAAGAAAACGGAAATCCCGAGACGACTTATCTGAATGCCGTTGACGGGCAAGGCCAGGAAGATTTATTTTACGGTTACGATTCGGATGACCGTGCAACTTCCTCAGACGATACAAATTATTTGAAAAATTTTCTGGATATTGAAAAAAATGCCGGCGTGCAAGTGATGGTAACCGATTATTGCTCTACACATTCAAAAATGGATGATGCCTATGCAAAGAATAATGCGAACGGCTATATTTCTTTTTCGGCTTCCGAACGAAATTTGAATGTTATTCCGGATTATCCTTCAACACCGTATAATGTTAACTCAAATGATATTACATCGCTTTCCGATGCAAAAAATTTCTTGTATTTGATTAATACCGAAAATTATTCCGCCAAGCAAGATTTTATTAGCGCAATTGCTCAAACAGATTACGATTTAGTTTTGATTGATTTGTTCTTTAATGATAATGATGCCTTAACGGCTAACGATATTACGGCTCTTAAAACCAAATCAAACGGCGGAAAACGATTGGTTATTTGCTATATGAGCATCGGAGAAGCGGAAGATTACAGGTATTATTGGCAATCGGATTGGGATAAAAACAAACCGGAATGGTTAGATAAAGAAAATCCGAATTGGAAAGGTAATTATAAGGTGTGGTATTGGGAAAAAGAGTGGCAGGACATTATCTACGGAAATGATAACTCTTATCTGAAAAAAATACTCGATGCCGGTTTTGACGGTGTGTATCTGGATATTATTGATGCATTTGATTATTATGAAGAATAATAAAGAAACTGTCTAAAAAGCAAACAATTAAGGTCATTCTGAATTTATTTCAGAATCTTAACTTTCAGTTAATAAATATATTATCAAGATTCTGAAACGAGTTCAGAATGACGAAACAGACTTTTTAGACATCTCCCTTTTATTTTTTGACAAATTGTTTTATTCCGGTCTTATCTTTTGAAACAATCTTCAACAAATAAACTCCCGGTTTCAGATTGGAAACATTTATTTCATTTTCATTTCCTGAAACAGAAAAAATCATTTTCCCCGAAATATCAAAAATTTCAAATTTATCAACAGGAATTTCCGATTTCAGTGATAAAATATCATCAACCGGATTAGGAAATATATTAATTTCCGTATTATGATGAACGGCTTCAACTTCGGTTCCTTCCCATCCGGCAAGTCTGCACCACAGCCACCAAGCCGCATACGCTTTTAAATTACCGTTAAGTGCTCGTGTATGTGCCGGAGAACAATCGTACCAATCAACACCTTCTGTATGTGAGTTTTGCCATTCGGTTGCCCAATTACCTAGAAGTGATCCTCCCGCTGCATCATAATAATCACAATTATCATTCGTAAATTCAAAAAATGTTCCGTCAGGGTTATACCTTTCAATATCATAAAAATCATACAAAATTTTATTATTTGCTATGCAATAATCTTTGATTTGCTGATTGCTCGCTTTTACGGTTGCATCACTCCAAATATCCGAATGCCCGGTCATATAAACAAATTTGACGTTCGGGTATTGTTGCTCCAATTCATTCATTTTATCAAGATAAATTTGAATTCCTGCTTGAGTATTATCCGAAACACCGCCGCACCACGACCAAATAACAACATTTACGTCATTATTATTTGAATTATCCAAATACGGTCTTGTATTTTGCGCCCAAGTTGTATCTCCGTTATGTCCCAAATCGCCGGAAACAAAATAATCGTCAATATCTAATGCCCCGTTTGTTCCGCCTTCATTCCAATTATAAATATCTCCTTTGTAACCGTTCAGATTTGTTTGACCGACTAATGCCGACATACCGGTTATCAACTGGCTTCCGTGCGATGTGTGCCCGTATGCGATGTGCAAGCTTTGTTTTGCCTGATTAATTGCAGCTTCCGTAATCGGTTCCAGTTTAGCACAAGTGTGATCGATAATAATTGCTTGTGAGAATAAATTTCCTGAAAAGAACATAAAAAATATGCCCGTTAAAAGTAAAGAGTTTTTCATGATGTTTTTATTTTTCGGTTTTACTTTTTAAAGACTTAAATCTTTTTATAAAAGTTGCATCTCTAAAATAAATTCAAAATAAATACCGTCCTAAATGAATTTAACAGACGGGTTAAAACCCTAATGTTTATTGTAGTTTTCAGCACCCGACTTAAGTCGGGTGTTAATTTTTTAAAAAGTATAAGTAATTTTCCCTTTCAAGAAAAACGGTGTTCCCGGAATAAAATGTATTTCATCGACCGGAGCAGTCTCGTTTTTTAACCTTGTTAAAGTGGCAAATTGGGTTTCATTCCAAGCTGTGTTAAATAAATTGTCGATACTGAAACCGAAAGTAACTTTTTTGTATTGATAATTTGCAATTAAATCCGTTATAAAATAACCTTTTGCCGTAATGCTGCCGTCTTCGTTTGCCGGTCTGCTTTTCAG
>JANTGL010000091.1 GCA_024762915.1 Bacteroidales bacterium
GATAAAATTGAAACTCAAGCTGATTTATTTTCTGAAAATACTAATAATGAAGAAGTTAAACAGGATGATCAAAAGATTGATGACACTAACTCAAATTCCGATGAGAATTTAACGTATGATACGGTAAAAAATAATATAATCGATTCTCAGGAAGATAAAATTTCAACAAAACAGATTGTTAAAATTGTTATTTTTTATTCGGACAAAACTTTTTCCGATTTTATTCCGGAAACATAATATCCCTTTCTAATATTTGAAAAAGAAACTTCTTAATTTTAAAACAAGTTTTTTAACTTTGTGTTTATGCTGTCGGAAAAATTTGAAAACTATATCAAACAAAACAAACTTTTTCAAAAAGAAGATAAGGTTTTGCTTGCATTAAGCGGCGGCTGTGATTCCGTTGCTTTATTTTGGCTTTTAAAAAATTTGAATTATACATTCTCTGCAGCCCATTGTAATTTTAATTTACGAAATAAAGATTCCGAGAATGATGAAATATTTGTTGATAAATTATGTAATGATGCTGATATTCAATTATTTAAAACATCATTTAAGACAAATGAATTTGCTGAAAAGAACAAGCTTTCAATTGAAGATGCTGCCAGGAAATTAAGATATTCTTGGTTTGAAAAAATAAGAATTGAAAATAACTTTTCATACATTTTAACAGCTCATCATCTGGATGATAAAATTGAAACATTCTTTATAAATCTAACAAAAGGTACGGGAATAAAAGGGTTAAGAAGTATCTCATCAAAAAACAACAACATTATCAGACCGCTTTTATTTGCTAAAAAAGAAGAAATTGAAACTTATTGCGCCGAAAATAATATTCGTTACAGAACCGATCAATCTAATTTTGATACCAATTTTCTGCGAAATAAATTCAGACACGAAATATTGCCCGTCTTCAAAAAAATAAATCCGAAATTTCAGGATAGTATGCTGAAGAATTTTGGAATTTTTAATGAACTTGAGAAAATTTATAACGACTATATTAAAAGCAAGATACAAACTGTTAGTAAAAATCGTAAAAACCTTATTTATATCGATTTAGAGAAACTTTTAAATACTCCGGCACCATTTTCCCTGTTATATGAAATAATTCGTCCTTACGGCTTTAAATCAAGCCAAAATGAGCATATATTAAATAATATCAACAACTTACAAACAGGGAAATTATTTTTTTCGAAAACGCACAGAATTTTAAAAGATACAAAATATCTGATTATTGATACCGTTTCCGAAACTGACAAAGAAGAATTCTTTTATATTGAGAACGAAAATGAGCTTATTGAATTTCCCTTAAAATTATCGTTTAAGCGGACAAAAACAATTCCTTCCGAACTCAAAACAGAATATGACACAGCTCTCATAAACGAAGACAAACTTTCTTATCCTTTACGATTAAGAAAACCCAAAGAAGCTGATTATTTCTACCCTTTCGGGATGAAAGGAAAAAAATTGTTGAGTGATTTTTTTACCGATAAAAGAATTAACCGTTTTGAAAGAGAAAATTGCTGGGTTTTGACTACCGATAAAAATGAAATTATTTGGGTAGTCGGTTACCGAACGGATAATCGGTTTAAAATTACGGAAACATCGAAGAAGATATTAATTATCAAACAATTGCAGACTCTTTAATTTCTCTGAATCCGTATCATTATCAATAATATATTTTGCTTCGGAGTAATAAAATTCACGTTCTTGTAATGTCTTTTCTAAATATTTTCGTAGTTCTGATTCGTCTTTTCCGTTTGTTAAGGGTCTTTCGGAAGATTTTAAAATTCGTTTGAGTAATATTTCAACAGGTGTTTTCAAATAAACCGTTATTCCCGTATCATTCATTTTTTTCATATTATCATAGAAACACGGTAAACCGCCTCCTGTAGCAGCAACATAATTATCCTTAAATAATAATTCTTCCAAAACGGTTTTTTCATATTTTCGAAATTCTTTTTCACCCTTTTTATTAAAAATATCCGCAATTTTTAAATGATATTTCTTCTCAATCAGATCATCCGTATCAAAATACGCAATTCCGTTTTTATCGGCAATTTCCTTTGCCAGTGCTGACTTTCCGCATGCCGGCATTCCAATTAAAAAAATCTTCATAATTTTTACAAAAAGAAACCCGCAAGCATCACTTACGGGTTTCGGAATTATTTTTTAAATTTATTATTTTTTAATAAAAACTTTTTTAGTTTTTGAAATTCCGTTTGCTCCGGTTAATTTTACGAAATACGTACCGCTTGCTCCGGGAATATTAATAATATTATAGCTTCCGTTAACATTTTGATCAATAACCGTTCTTCCCAATACATCATACACTTTCACATTGGCATCAATCAATTTATTTGATTTAATGGCTATATACAGTTTATTTTCATTAGACCATACATCAGAAGAAAACAGCATATCTTCACCTTCTTCGGGATTATCTATACCGCTTGTTGCAGAAAATAAATAAAACCGGTCTCTTACTTCTCCTGCATTTGTACTGAAACTATATTCTGTTCCGTCATAAAGAAGAGTTTCCGTATTTTCATAAGTATCAATCAGTTTAACATCTGTTCCGGCATCAAAAACAACATCTTCAGCCGTAATGGTATAAGTTCCGGCTTCGGCACTGATAAAACCCAAAGGAATACTTGTTCCGATATCTTCAATCGGTAATGAGTTAATGGCAATCGGTGTTTCCGGATTGGTTACCAATGAATAAATCATAACAGGCGGATTATTCGGGAACATTTTGTATGCATCGTATTCATTATCAAATCCTTCTTGAGAACCGTCAATAAATCTGACAACTGTTTCATCAGTAAAATCACCGTCTGCCGTACTTAATTTAACAAATTGAGTTTCACCGTATTTCGGTGCATCTTTTGATGATTTATACATAGTTTGAGTATTATGAGTTCTGTCAGTAGCATCAATCGTTACACTCGGACTTACATCTGATGTAGTTTTAATTGCAAAAGATTGCATTGCAGGAATATATTTAGTAGCACCATTCACAACATTTGTTCCGTCATCATAACTGGTTCCGCCGTTATTATAATACTTATAATTTCCGACATCTCCGTCCCACATATATAAACAATTATTGACATCATTCAAACTAAGTGCCGTAAAATCCAAAGCACAAGGATACGGATTTCCGATAATATTCCATCCGTCATAATAATCACTATTTCCGTCGTTAGCATTAAAGCTGACTGCAGGAGCATAGCTTGCATTATTATTTAAATCTGACGGACTTCCGCCGAAATTAACATCTAACTCTATATTATTATATGTAATATAACCTGTCCCGGCTGTTAATCCAATAGTACTACCGTCTGCAGCAACTTGAATCCAAGCATTATAAAAGGCATATGTAGGATCCGTCCAATTGGAATAATTTGTATTTGGAGGTGTTCCGGGAGCATTATATGATTCATCATAAGTATAAAGATTCGGATTAAAATCGCCGTTATAACCGGAATCAAATAAATCATCCGAAGCATTTGTAACCGGCATACTGATGTATTGATATCTTCCGTTTGTTTCAAAATGCCGATCAACATATAAATTACCGGCTCCGGAAACCGTTCCGTTAGTAATTAAGGAACCGGATGGTGCTTCACCGTCAGCAGGTGACGATAATCTGAAAGTTCCTGCCGTTACCGTAAGATTTCCTTCAACGGTAGCTGCACTGCCGTCATCAACAAATACAGTATTTGAAGACTTATTAACCGTTAAATTTTCAAAATCAATAAACGCATTTGCTGTTGCATTTAAGATGTGCTGGTCTGCCGTACCGGCAAAAATAATTGTTCCGGTACCGTCTGTATTAATAAATACATGTTGCCCTGCATCGGTAACATTATTCTCAAAGTTTCCTTCAATTTGCAAGGTTCCGTCCAAATCAATTTGTCCGTGATTTGAACCGTCTGTTTCATTAAAATACCCGCCGTTGTTATCAACAATAAGATAAGTTCCTGAATTTACGGTAATTACAGCACCTTTATTTGTTATTCCCTGTGCAAAAACGGAAGCACCGAAAAATATAAAGCTAACTAAAATAAATAATTGTTTTTTCATAACCTTAAGGTTTAAATAAATTTGTGATAAATATACAATTTATTATATAACTTATCAAGTTTTTTTTGATAAAATAGTCATTTTCTTCTTTAAAACTATCTTTTTTCTATTAAACTATAAATCAAAAAGCGTTCGATTGCCGTCTTTATCCGTTTTTATCACTTCAAATTCAGGTTCGGATTTTGGCTCCTCTTTATCAGATTTAATTTCGGATAAATCAGTTGTATTTTCAGGATTATTTATTTCTGTTTCCGGAATTTCAGGTTCAATTTCAATAATTTTTTTCACGGTATAAGTTGTTAATCTTTTACCTCTGGCTTTAATGCTTTTTTCCGATATAAACTCCTCTGCATCAATCAATTCCTTATTTCTGTCTTTTTGTTTTCCGCCGAATTCAATTTCAAATTTTGCTTGTATATAATCAGATAAAGCAATTAATTCGGAATCGGGATTTTCACCGATAAAAGATGTTAATCCGTTACTGCTTACAAACTTAAATCGTTTCAGGTAATAATATTTTTGATCGGCATCGTAAAAAACTGCCGACCAAATTTTCTCAACATGATATTTTTCAATTCGCAAAACGTCTGATTCAAAATGTGTCGATAAATCAAAAGTGCTTATTTGAAAAGTGCCGTTTTTATAAACTGTCAGAATTTTATCATCGCCGGAAAATTCTCCGAGCAAGTCTCCCCGTCCGTCAGCATTCAGTCGTAATACTTCACTGTCAAACCAAATTTCTCGTCCACCCAAAGTTGAGATTCCTTCTTCTTTTAAAGAAATTTTTTGAATCCCGTATTTAGTAGCAATATTTCCCATTGAATTACGGCCTTTAACGGCAAGTTCTGAAAAATTAATTTCTATTATCTTATTTTTCAGTCTTTTGCGAGGACGATGCGTAATTTTAATCGTTTCGGCTTCTCCGTTCGGATTTGCCGTAAACCACAATACTTTTGATCCCTTCTCCCCTTTGGTTATATTATATTCTTTATCTTTTATGATGCTTTTAACATTAAAGCGTTTCATATAGTAATTAGCGGATTTCCCGTCGTAATAAACGGCATTATAAACGGTTCGATCATCATTCTTTTTCCATACGTCTATGTGAATCACGTCTTCACCGATATAAAATTTATCTTCTACTTGTTTTACAAAATAAGTTCCGTCTTTTCTGAATACGATAACTAAATCAATATCAGAGCATTCTGCAACATATTTATCTTGTCTTAAGCTTGTTCCGGCAAAACCGTCTTCAAAATTTACATACAGTTTTTTATTTCTGACAACCACTTTTCTCGCCGTTATTTCTTCAAAATTCCGTATCTCTGTTTTGCGTTCTCGTCCCTTACCGTATTTTTTCTTAATATTTTTAAAATACTCTACGGTATAATCAACAATATGGTCCAGTTTGTATTTTATTTCCTTAATTTCTTCAACGATAGATTTTAAATAATTATCGGCTTTAAAAGCATCATATTTTGATATTCGTTTAATTTTAATTTCCGTTAAACGTGCTATATCATCCTCCGTAACAGGTCGTTTAAGGTTTTTTACAAAAGGTTTTAACCCTTTATCAATATTTTGAATTACACATTCCCAAGTTTCACAATCTTCAATGGTCAGATAAATTCTGTTTTCAATAAAAATTTTCTCTAAAGATGCCGAATGCCAAGCATCATCAAGTTCCGATAACCTGATTTCAAGTTCTTTTTTTAATAAATTCAAAGTATTTTCCGTTGAAAAACGAAGAATCTCTTTTACATCGGTAAATTTGGGTTTATCACCCAAAATTACGGTTGTATTCGGTGAAATCGAAACTTCGCAATCCGTGACGGCATACAATGCATCAATTGTTTTATCGGATGAAACATCCGAAGGTAAATGAATTAGAATTTCAACTGTATCGGATGTATTATCTTCAATTTTCTTAATTTTAATTTTGCCTTTATCGTTCGCATAAACAATTGATTCAATTAGAGATACCGTTGTTTTTCCGAACGGAAGTTCCGAAATAACAAGTGTTTTGGAATCACGTTTATTAATTTTTGCTCTTACTTTTACTTTTCCTCCTCTCCGACCGTCATTATAGTCTGAAAAATCTGCTAATCCGCCGGTTAAGAAATCCGGTAAAATCGTAAAATCTTTCCCTTTCAGAATATTGATTGAAGCATCAATTAATTCAATAAAATTATGCGGCATTATTTTAGATGCCAAACCAACGGCAATTCCTTCCACACCTTGTGCTAAAAGTAAAGGAAACTTTACGGGTAAATGAAGCGGTTCTTTATTTCTGCCGTCGTAAGAAGGTTTCCAATCAGTTGTTTTATTATTAAAAACCACTTCCAAAGCAAATTTTGATAAGCGTGCTTCAATGTATCGCGGAGCAGCAGCTCTGTCTCCGGTAAGAACATTTCCCCAGTTTCCCTGCATATCAATCAATAAATCTTTTTGACCCAATTGCACCAATGCATCCCCGATTGAAGCATCACCGTGCGGGTGAAATTGCATGGTATGACCGATAATATTTGCAACTTTATTATACCTGCCGTCATCCATTCGTTTCATTGAATGCAGGATTCTGCGTTGTACCGGTTTTAAACCGTCTGAAGTATGCGGAACCGCACGTTCCAAAATAACGTACGAAGCATAATCCAAAAACCAATTCTTATACATTCCGGATATATATCTTACCTTATATTCCTTTCCTTCAATACTTTCCGTATTTTCTGATACGTCTATATTTTTATCTTTTTCTGACATATATTTTAAGACCTTTTTACTTTTACCTTTTACCTTTTACCTTTTTACTTTCAACTTTTTACTTTCAACTTTTACCTTTTGACTTTTACCTTTTTTACAAAACTTCTTCTTCGTCTCTTAAATTATCAATAATAAAATTTTGTCTTTCGGGTGTATTTTTTCCCATATAGAAATCCAACATTTCACTGATCGATTCTTCTTTATTAATAATCACGGGATCTAATCGAATATCTTTACCTATAAAATGTTTAAATTCATCGGGAGAAATTTCGCCGAGTCCTTTAAATCTGGTAATTTCCGGATTTGCACCCAATTCTTTCATTGCCGCTTCTCGTTCTTCTTCAGAATAACAATAAAACGTTTTTTTCTTATTTCTGACACGAAAAAGCGGTGTTTGAAGAATGAATAAATGACCGTTTTTTATTACATCCGGAAAAAATTTCAAGAAAAAAGTAATTAACAGTAAACGAATATGCATTCCGTCAACATCGGCATCGGTTGCAATTACGATTTTATTATAACGTAATCCTTCCATACCGTCTTCAATATTCAAAGCCGCTTGAATAAGATTAAATTCTTCATTTTCATAAACAATTTTCTTTGATTTACCGAATGTATTCAAGGGTTTTCCCTTTAAGCTGAATACGGCTTGCGTATTGACATCACGAGATTTAGTAATGGAACCGCTTGCCGAATCACCTTCGGTAATAAATAAAGTTGACGCATCAGCATTTTCTTTATTTTTATTGAAATGAACACGACAATCTCTTAATTTTTTATTATGAACTTTAACACTTTTTGCGCGTTTACGAGCTAATTGCTTAATGCCGGATATTTCTTTACGCTCTTTTTCAGATTCCTGAATTTTTCGCCACAGTTCATCAGCAATATCTGAGTGTTGATGTAACCGGAGTTCTAATTCTTTGGTAACAAAGTCCATTATAAACGAACGAATTGTAGGACCGTCGGGAGCAATATTCTTTGATCCGAGTTTTGTTTTAGTCTGCGATTCAAAAACAGGTTCTTCCACTTTAATACTTATTGCAGCAACAATACCCGTTCTGATATCGGAAAAATCAACATTCTTTTTGTAAAAATCTCGAATTGTTTTTACAACGGCTTCCCTGAAAGCTAACAGATGTGTTCCGCCTTGAGACGTATGCTGTCCGTTTACAAAGGTATAGTATTCTTCACCGTATTGATTGGCATGCGTTAAAGCAATTTCAATATCATCGCCTTTAAGATGAATAATCGGATAACGTCTTTGTTCCTCTTTTATGGTATCATTCAATAAATCGAGTAATCCGTTTTTGGAATAATAGGTTTTATCATTATATTTTACGGTTAATCCGGAATTTAGATAAACATAATTTTTCAACATGGATTCAATAAAATCGTCCAAATAATGATACGATTTAAAAAGCTGAATATCAGGTTTAAATATGATTTCAGTACCGTTTTTTTCGTTGGATTTATCTATTTTTTCGTCTCTGATAATTTTTCCTTCGGAATATTCAATTTCTTTAACTTCTCCTTCCCGAAATGAACGAATTATAAACGTTTCTGATAAAGCATTTACCGCCTTAATTCCGACACCGTTTAATCCGACTGATTTTTTAAATACTTTGGAATCATATTTTGCCCCGGTATTCATTTTAGAAGAAACATCCAATACTTTTGATAAGGGAATTCCTCTTCCGTAATCTCTTATTTTAATTACTCCGTATTCATTGAGAATTTCAATTTTTTTTCCGAATCCCATCATGTATTCATCAACGGAATTATCCAATACTTCTTTCATTAACACATAAATCCCGTCATCTTGAGAAGTTCCGTCACCTAACTTCCCGATATACATCCCGGGTCGTTTTCGGATATGCTCTTTCCATTCAAGGGTTTTAATCGTATCTTCGGAATATTCCGCTGTCTTGTTGTTATCCGTCATCTGTAATAATATTATCTCGTTATGTAAGACATTTTAATTCAACTTGCGAAATACATAATAAATGTCAATATTTCCAAATGAAAATTTTAACAATTATTTGAAATTTCTAAAAAACAGTCTGTTTCTTAAAGTAATAATTCTTATAATAACAGTTCTAATCAATTAATAATCAAACCGAATATTTATTTTTATTCAGATATAAACAAATAATTTATAAGAATACTGAAGTGTTAATAATTTATTGTAATTCTTGAAATAAATGCGTAGGGACGCTCCGGCAGGTCGTCTCATTATACGCGTACATTTTTTATGTCGAAAACTTTTCCAAAGTTGTGAACTTTGGAAAAGTTGATAAATTAGACGCAAAGCACCTTCGAGGTGTTATGCATCTTTTGATAACGAAACAACCGGAAATCCGAGACAGCCTGCCGGACTGTCTCTACGTATTTGCATGTTATTTTATTTTCGTACATCCCGTAGAGACGCTCCGGCATGGCGTCTCTGCGATTAGATTTTTCTACATTAAAAAACTGAGCAAAATACCGGCTGCAATTGCCGAACCGATTACACCGGCAACATTAGGTGCCATAGCGTGCATCAATAAGTG
>JANTGL010000092.1 GCA_024762915.1 Bacteroidales bacterium
ATTTAATTATTAACAATTTTAAAAACACAAAAAAATGAAAAAATTATTTTTAATGCTTACGGCAACAGTGGTTTTGACAGGGATTATTTTTACAGGTTGTGAAAAGAAACAAATTAACACCAATGATAATAAAACGGCAAAAATCCCTAAATTTGAAATTGATAAAAATATTGGAGTTACCCATAATGAAATGGTAAATTTATTTATAAAAACGTTTAATAAAAAAGAAAATAAAAATAAACTAACTACGATTGAAAAGATTGAATATTTTAAACAATACTGTCTCGAGACTTATGATACTGATATAAGTTCAGTTACTGATGCATTATTATCAACAGTTAAAAACCAAGATTTAGATGCTTTACCTTTATATAAAAATATTGATTTAATAAAATCAATAAATAATATACCGGAAGACAGGTTCAGTCCATATTTTAAACAAAAAATGATTGAATTTTATAATTCTATAGAAGAATGTAATAATGATACTTCTTTAATGAAACAAACTGCAGATTATTGGATTAATAATATTGAAAATGATAATAACTTTGCACTTAATGAAATTGATTATTTTACAAATATGTTATTCGTTTTTAAAAGTTCTGTTGATTATTGGTATTCATATCCTTTCAACGGTAAACCTTCAAATGAATATTGGAAAATAGCTGCAACTGATTGGGCAGGAGGTGCAATCGGAGCTATAGGCGGACCTGTCGGTGCAGCAATTGGTCTTTTTAGCAGTTCTGTTACAACCGTCATAAATATGTTATAAAAATGATTTCTATGAAAAATAAATTTAAACAATTCGGATTATATTCGGCAATTTCAATACATTTTCTTTTTTTAATGACTTTTGCCTTAAAATTTTTATCGTTAAAAGAGATTATTGCAGTTTTAATCGGAAGTTTATTATTTTCTGTATTAATGCTTATTTTTTATAAGGAATGAAAAAATAAGCCGGTAAACAACTATAATTGTTGTAAATATACCCTGCGGGTTTTGAAAACCCGCAGGGTATAAAATCCGTCAAAACTTAATCCTCACCTGAAATTTAACTTCCGATTTATTGCTGCCTTGAATTTCGTCATAGCTTGAACCGATTACGTCACGGTCGGCATAGGCGAAGTTGGCATAACGTAACCAAATATCAATGAAGTTTTTAATTACTGTGTATTTTAAAGTTAAGTAAGTTCGAATACCTTGTCCGCTGTATCCCGGAATTGAATAACCGTAAAGAATATCGTTTTCATAAGCATAAATTCGGGCATTATAAGACGCATCAAAAAAAGCAATTCGGGCATTTATTTTTAACGGGAAAGTTGAAAATTGATAATTCACATCCTGAAAAATCATCCACCCGTTTTCGTTGTCGGTTTCGGACGTTGAATATTGGGCAAATTCAAATCTGTTTTTTAAAATAAGATTTCGAGCAAGTTGATAGTTCAGATGAAAACGCAATTGTTTTTTTTGTGCGGGAATAATCGGTACTACTCCGGTATAATCAAAACTCGAATTTTGATATTTACTTTCCTGCTTATAGCGAACATAAGCATCAACATAACGATTTATTGAATAATCGGCTTCGGTAAAAAAATCAACACCGTTTGAAGGCGCATATGTTCTGAATTTCATCCAAGGAAAACTGTAAGAGTCAAAATAAGCTGAAACTTTAAGATTGCGAACCGGATGCATTTCGGCACCGAAATACATGCCTTTTTCATTGGTTGTTTTGGATTGCTCACCGAAACCTGCCGCATAATATGCTTGATAATCTTTGGAAAAATTACGCTGTAAAATTGCAAGAGAAAATTGCGGAGCTAATTTTATAAGTGCTGAATTTAACAGTGCATAACCGCCTGAATGACTGATTGCTTCTTCACCGAAAAAATAGAAATTTTTATAATTTGCCTGATAATCTACACTTGCATTCAAACCTCTGTCTCCTTGAAAATCAAATTGATTATAAGGTTTCGTGTTTTTATTAAGTTCGGTTCCGAAAAAATATTGAATGTAAGATGCACCGATTTTAAAAGATTTATGTCGCCAACTTGCATTTCCTCCGTATATAAATTCCGAAACTGAATGTTTGTCTTGCAATTCTCCGAGATTTCGATGCATTCCGGTTGTTTGAAATGAGGTTACGTTTTGAATATCATTTGTTATCGTATCAATCAAGTCAATGTTTCCGTCAATAAATTTATAAGAAGCAAAACCGGTTAATGCAATTTCTCCCAATTGAATTGTTGCTCCGGCACCGCGCATAAATTTATTTTCGTCGGAAGAGGAATATTTTCTCAAACCGTCATATTTTTTTCTGATTGACATCACATAAGACGATTTGCCTTGAGACAAACCTGACCAAGCAATTAACCCTTGCCCGAAACGTACTTGATAATCACCCAAAGTAATGGTTTTAAACAGTCCGATATTTTTAGCTTCAAGATGGGCTGAGTAATAATCAAAACCTTGTTTTTCGGAATCCTTAAAAAAAGCTTCTCCGGCATCTTTTTCTGCCGTAAAACCAAATTTAATTTTTTGTTTGTATTGAAATTGATAACGCGTGTAATATTTAAATCTGTTTCCTTGGTAACGTTTGTCGATATCAACGTCGTCGGTGTATCCTTTTTGTTGTTGGGTGATGAATTGTGTTCGCAGAAAAAGATTATTTCTGCCGTATTTTATCACATGTTTCAAACTCGGAATTGATTTTTCTTCTTTAGGAGCAACAGTCACGAAGGGAAGGATGTGTTTGATGTCTTCATCGGAAAAACTTTCGAGCAATTGCAGCTCATATATGCTTTTCATGTCTCCGGCCGTGCGTTGATATTCCAGAATATCTTCAATATTAAAATCTGAAAGAAATTGAATTTTTTCCAAATCATAGCGGGTTGCCGTATTCAAATTTAAAGGATTTTGTGCATAATAATACAGATCTTCGTAAAGTTGAGTATAATCCAATTCTTCATCGGAAGACTCAGCAATTTCTTCTATTAAATTGTTAATAGATTCTCTGTCAATTATTTGTGAATAAGAAAATATAAATAGAAATGTAAAGAAGAATGTAATACAAAGACTTTTTGTTTTCATTAGTACAGGATATCAATACCGTAAAATTAATATTTTAAATTGATAATTGAAATTGTAATGTTAAATTAGAATTGATTATTCAGTATACATTTCTTCAAAACCATGCCCTAAAGTGTAATTTTTTGTCCATGTTTTAATTTCATCAACCGAATACGGAATGATTTTATTTTCTTTTAATTTCTTAATAATTTTTATTTCAAAAGCACCGATTTTTCCGTCAAGAAGGAAGCCTAAAACCAAGAGTTGTCCGATACCGAGTTTGAGATCTTCGGGTAATGATTTAACGGTCTCAAAATAATCTTCCGAAAGCTGATGTTCATCTTTTATTTTAATATTAAATGTTTTCAGAAAATGTTTGGCAAAGATTAAGTCAGACGGATAAAAACTTTTCTTTGTCAATGCAATAAATTCAAATGTATCATACAAAAGCATTCCGAAATCAGGATCCTTTTCATATTTGGTTTTAAAATGTTTTGCAAGTTTGACAATCATCAGGGATGCTTTCATACGCATGTCGGTTTTGCGAATAATTTGAGCCGATGCATAGGCATTCCAAAAGGCATAAATCGGAATTCCTGCCATATCAACAACTTCACGAATTGCAAGTCGACCGATAACACGTTTTATGATGATTTTGAATACAAAATTTGATAAAAATGCTTTTACTAAATACATTAATCTGATTAGTAATAGACCCGGCTTTGAAAAGTTCTGATATGGGTTGATTCCGATTTCTGTATATTTTTTTCGATCTTTGTTCAGAGCTATTTTTACCAGTTCGGTTGTTTCTGTTTCTTTTTCATCCGGATTAAAGCCGTATAAAGCTGCAATTTCACCGGTTGATTTTAAGTCCCCTTTCATCAAATACCAAATTTCAACACCGACCAGGAAAAATCCGTAAAATAAACCGAATGTTGAAAATTCTATTTTATAATTAATTAAAGGGATTGTATATGCTGTATCAGCAAATTGTCCGGGAAAAAGATATTGAGGAATATAAAGAAATAATACTCCCAATGTCCCGTATAATGCTGCAAAAGAAAGTGTTTTCAGTTTTATTTTTTTTATGACTTCTTCGGGATTCCCGTTAAAATCATCATATTTTATACGAAAAAGAGTTGTTTTCTTTCTGAAAAACTTTTCGGCTGTTTTATCTGTTATGTCACTGATATTTATATCGGGTTTCATTTATCGGTTGAAAGATTAAATTTCATCATAAAAGAATTCTTTTTTAAAATTTATTAAACTCAGTTCATTTTCAGCTCTTGTAAAAGCAGTATATAACCATCGCAAAAATTCTTTATTTATCATTTCCTCGGTTATCCAACCCTGATCGATAAAAACTTTTTTCCATTGTCCGCCTTGAGCTTTATGACAAGTTATAGCGTAAGCAAATTTTATTTGCAAAGCATTAAAATACGGATCTTTTTTGATTTCTTTAAAACGATTTCTTTTATTTTTGACATTTAAATAGTCTTCTTCAATTTTTTTATACAAATCTTTATTCTGTTCATAAGATAATGATGCCGTATCGGAAGATAAGGTATTGAGAATAATTTTGGCTTGTATTTCAACATCTTTATAATCAAAAAATTTTAAAGTTGCATCTGCGAAACGGTAACCGTATCGTTCCGTGTAATTTGAAATTCGCGTTATTTCTGCTGTATCACCGTTTGCAATAAAATCAATTTCATCATAATCTTCTGCCCAGAAATAATTGTTTTTTACCACCATTATCAAATCACCGCTGCTTATTTCATCCTCTTTATAATGAACTTGAGCTCTTATTCCTTGATTGAATCTGTTAGCTCTTTTATTGGATCGACATATAATAACCGTCTCTTGTTCCGAGTATTTTTGATAAGCATCTGAAATGGATTCTATTAAATCTGTTCCGTTTATTTTATCTATATCCTTAAATTCCGACAGTTTTATTTTTGGGAATCCTTTAAAATCGACTTTGGCCTCATAATGTGAACTTTCTTTTAAGATTTTACGTAATTTAGTAGCATTAAACAAAATACCTGATTTTTGTTCTTGTCGAACAACTTCTTTCAGTTCAATTTCAATCACATCGTAATTGTAATTTTTTAATATATTTTTATCTAAAGCAGGGCTGATGTCTAATTTTACCGGAGGTAATTGTGCCGTGTCTCCTGTGAGAATTAATTTACACGACAATCCGGAATAGACATATTCAATTAAATCATCCAATAATCTGCCTGAACCGAAACTTGCATTTTCATAGGATTGATTTGCAATCATAGAAGCTTCGTCTATTATAAAAACCGTATTTTTATAAAGATTTACGTCTAAAACAAATTTTCCGAATCCGTCGGATGCTGATTGTTGTCTGTAAATTTTTTTGTGTATTGTAAATGCTTCTTTTTGAGCGTAATTGCTTAAAACTTTTGCGGCTCTTCCGGTAGGAGCTGCTAAAATTGTTTTTAATTTATTTTTCCTTAACGCTTTAACAAGAGCTGCAATGATACTGGTTTTGCCGGTTCCGGCATAGCCTTTCAATAAAAAGATTTCATTAGGATTACTGCCGATACTTACAAAGTTTGCTAATTCTTTAATTACGGATAATTGACCTTTAAGCGGCTTAAAATCCAGTTCGTTTATAATTTCTTTATATAAAAAGTCGTTAAGCATATAATTATCTGAATTCAAGAGGTGAAATTAATTTTATTTTATTAAAAATTTTACCGAAGTGACTTATTTTTAAAAATAATAGAAAAAAAAATTATTAAAAAAGATATTTTTTTTAAATTTGCAAGCGAACAAAAAAACTTAAATAATGACTCTATTTATAATAATATTGATTATTGCAACAGCAGGAGTTGCTTTTATTACGTTTCATGAAGGTTTATCAAAAAATAAATTGATAAAATACGGTTCTTATATTGTATATTTTATTTTGATAGAACTAATTTTATTTGCCGTTACCGACGGTATTAAAATCCCTTTAATCGTTTTAGGTGTCGGAATCGGAGTTGCTGTTGTTGTATTCCTTATTGCAGGAAGTTTTATGGTTTCAGCAAACAGTAAAATAGTAAAATATGTGATAAGTGTTATTTTTGTCGGATTCGTTTTTTTTGCAGGATATATGTTGTATGAAAGTATTATGACACCCATTCGTTTCAATAAAGAAAAACATAAAAGATACCAATCGACCGTGGATGAATTAAAACGTATAAGAACAGCTCAAATTGCTTTTAAAAATGAAAACGGGAAGTACACAAAGTATCTTGATTCTTTGAAAATGTTCATTCAAAGCGATTCTTTAACGGTTATTCGAAAAGAGGGTAGTGTACCGGATACCATTTATTTACAACAAGGTAATAATTTGAAAAAAGCTGAACGTGAATGCTTAAGATTAGGAATTAAAGGTTTCGTCAGAGATACAATAAGAGTTGCTATTGCAGATACTTTGTATAAAAAATATAATTTTGATAAATTCGGAATTGTACCTTATACCAACGGATATAAATTTGAAATGGATACATCAACCGTTGACGCCGGCGGTATGAAAATAAATGTTTTTGAAGCAAAAGTTTTAAATGCAATTCTTCTGAACGGGCTCGACAAACAGTTGATTCTTAACTTAAATGATGATGCAATTAAAAATGACCGTTATCCGGGATTAAAAGTCGGATCATTGGAAGAAAATAATAATAATGAAGGAAATTGGGATAAAGAATACGATTTAAAGAAATAGTATTTCCCTGTTTATACATATAAATCCGTAAGATTATTTATATAAAATAACTTACGGATTTTCTTTTTTGGTATATTTTATGTAATTCATATTTAGATTTTTAATTTAATTTATTTTTCATTACGAATTATTTATATATTTTTGTAGTGCTTGAAAAAATCAGCAATTTGTCGGGTAAAAAATTTACGCATTAAAATGAAAAATTTCTTTGTATTTAATGAAGGGTTCTCAAAAAGTAAGACCGCATCTTATATCTTGTCTTTACAACTAAGTAACAGCGGATATTCTTATACGATCGTTGACACGGCAAGCAGCAGTTATGCTGCAGTAAATCATCATAATTTTGATAAAAAGCTATCGGATAAATCCCTGGTTGAAAAAGCTGAATCAATGCTGAAAGAAGATTTGTTTTTAAGTAAAAACTACAAAACCGTATTCTTTTCTGTCATTGAAAGCAAATCAACCTTAGTGCCGAAAAAGATGTTTGATAGGAAACAAATAAAAAAATATTTTACCTTTAATCAAACGCTTGATGAATACGAAGAATTGCATTTTAATTATATTAAAAAAGCAGATGCTTATAATATTTTTGCCATCCCTTCTGATATAACAACATTAATGGTGAATAAGTTTCCCGAAGTTATTTTTGTACATCATAATAATGTTTTTGTAAATGATATTATTACAAGAGCAGAAAATCTTAAATTTAAATTACCGTATATACAAATTAATATTAATTCAGGTTCCTTTGATATCGGTATATTCAAGGATGATAAATTCCAAATGATAAATACATATCAGTACACTGATGATAATGATTTTATTTATTATGTTCTGAATACGATTAATCAATATGATATAAAATTAAATAAAGCCTACATAAATTTCTCCGGTTTTATAGAAAAAGATACTGAATTCTATTATTTGGTCCATCAATACATTCCTAAAATTAACTTTTTAAAGTTAAATACAGGACTTGCATTTAATTTTAAAGATGTGGATGACCATCTTTTTTATAATTTGCTGAATTTGCATAATGAGGATTATTAGAGGCAAGTATAAAGGCCGTAAAATTATTGCTCCCAAAGGATTTACATCCCGACCCACAACAGATTTTGCTAAAGAATCACTTTTTAATATATTACAAAATAATTACCGGTTACAAGACGCTGTTGTTCTTGATTTATTCTCCGGAACAGGAAATATTAGTTTGGAATTTCTTTCGGAAGAGTGTAAAAAAATAACGGCAATTGATAATAACAGGAATTATATTTTCCATATAAAAAAACAATTTGATGAATTGTTTCCTTCTAAAGGAACCGCAATTTGTGATGATGTTTTTAGATTTTGCAAAAATCAAGAACTGAATTATGATATCATTTTTGCCGATCCGCCGTTTAATGATTCTATTGTTAAAGATTTACCCGAAATCATTTTTAATAACCCTGCTTTGAATCCGAATGTCTTGTTTATTCTGGAACATTCCAAACAATATGATTTTTCAGAAAATATCTTTTTTAAAGAAAAACGGAAGTACGGAAATGTTAATTTCAGTTTTTTTGAAAAAAAATGAAATATTCTTTTGCAGTAAAAAAAAGTAATATATATTTGCACTCGCTTTCAGCGAAAAGGTCCGGTAGTTCAGTTGGTTAGAATACATGCCTGTCACGCATGGGGTCGCGAGTTCAAGTCTCGTCCGGACCGCCAAGAAAATACAAAAGTCCTTGTTAATCATCGTATTAACAAGGACTTTTACTTTTTCATATTATGAGTAAAACCAATTCGTTTAAACTACCGGTTTATAAGGAATTGTAAAATAAAAAGTTGATCCTTCATTTTTAACCGATTCAACCCAAATTTTACCGTTTAAAAGATTTGTACATGCTTTCGCAATTGCCAAGCCGAGTCCCGTACCGCCGTATTTCTTTTCGGTGGATTCATCCGATTGCCTGAAACGTTCAAAAATTAAATTTAATTCATTTTTCGGAATTCCTATACCTGAATCTTTTACCGAAAACAGGATCATAGATTCTTGATTTAAAGTATAAGAAATTTCAATTTCTCCGGTATCAGTAAATTTTACGGCATTACTTATTAAGTTAATTAATATTTGTCTTAATCTGAGACTGTCGGTGTATATTATATCCTGATTATCATTAAAACCTTTATTAAGTGTGATTTTGACGTGTTCTTTATTTTCTTTAATTAAATTCAGAATAAAAAAATCTTTTAATTCATTCAATAAAAAGTTCAAATTACATTTAGATTCTTCTATTTTTATTTGATTCGATTCCAACTTAGAGATATCAATTATATCATTAATTAGATTGAGAAGGTGTTTTCCTCCGGTTTCGATAATTTTGATGTATTCTTTTTGTTT
>JANTGL010000093.1 GCA_024762915.1 Bacteroidales bacterium
TCGGTTGCCAGAAAGCATAATCGGAAAAATTCGTTCTTAATGCACTGACTTTTGAAACATCGTTAAAAAATGAATCGGTGAATTGATTTCCGTTATTCATTTTTACAATTTTACCGGCTTTGTTCAGTTGAATTCCGGCTGTTGATGTGATGATTAAGGCACCGTAAGCAGCTTTGCTTCCATATAATGCAACAGCTTCTTTCCTTTTTAAAAGTTCGATACTTTTTATTAAATCCGGCGGAATTTTATTGATATCTCCGTTGTACGGAACTCCGTTAAAAATGATTAGGGGCTTTTGACTTGCATCAATCGAAGAAGCTCCTCTTAATATTACGGAAGCAGATCTTCCGGGAACAATACTTACACCTGCAACTTTTCCTTGCAGAGCACCTGAAACATTTGAAACCGAATATCCGACACTTTTCTTTCCTTTAGAAATTCCCAGAGCCGTAACAACCACTTCTTCAATATTTTCACTTGAAGACACGAGCATCACATCATTAATGCGGTTGGAATTAATTGTTTGCTCTTGCGTATCCATTCCGATATAAGAAAATACTAAAGTATTTGCATTAGGCGGTGCTTCAATGGAATAAAAACCGTCTGTTAATGTCATTGTACCGTATGTCGTGCCTTTTATTAATACCGAAACACCGGGTAAAGCTTCTCCGGTTTCATCTAAAACAAAACCTGAAATTGTATTGGCATCACCTCCGGTATATTGATGTTCACTTCTGTATTTATCTAATATTATTTGTTTTTCATAATCTTGCGAATAAATTGTATTGACTTTTGTAACTGTACTGTCTATCAATTCATAAACATAAATACTAAAGCTGTCCTTTTTGAAATTTTTTGGAGTAAATCGGAAATAAGAATCACCGTCAGGTTTTATGAAAATTGAATCTTTTTCAAAGTATGAAGAATCGTTCATCAGAAAGATTAGTTTGTAATAAGCTTTTTCTAAATTATAATAGGTGTTATTATCACCGGAATATACTCTGACAAATTTTTCATTGTTTAATTTCAGCAATACGGTATTTAGTATGGTTTTATTTTTTAAATTATTATGATTAACGGAGCATAACAATGTTCCGTTTCCTTTTAGTGTTACATCGGGGTTATCATATCTGTTGTATGTTTTTCTTTTTGCATTTTTAAAATTTTGATATTGATTTTCGATATCTTCTTTTGTCAAAATAAGATCAGAAGTTTGAGTTATGGGATTATTGTTTTGAAGAAATGAAGGAAATAATGTTTCAGTTTTTATGCTGCGCATTTTCAAAATTTTAGGCATAAAATCGTATTGGAAATTCGCTTCGTGATTAAAATCTAAATCAAATCCGCTCAATAATCTAAAATGTATTTTTTCAAAAGGTTCTACAGGTCCTGCTAAATTGTCAGAAAGAAATAATTTAGGTTTCAGCGGTATGATATTTTTTCCTTGTTCAATATATGAAAAAGAATTTTTAAAAGTCTTGTTGTAATTTGTATTGTGGCCAAAGGAATATCGATACGGAAAAATATGCATCTTTAGGAATTTCTGTTTATAAGCAGAAAATTTATTATTCTCTTTCCAAGTATTAATAATTTTACTTTTAAAATCTTTATTTAAACTGAAAACTGTTTTTTGTTTCTCTTTAAAATAAATACTGTCAATAACAAGTAATGTATCACTCAAACGAAGTTTAATCCTGTGATATCCGCTGTCAATTCTGAAAGAATATGGGTTTTGTGTTGTCATCCAACTGAAATAAACGGGATTATTGTCAACATAAACCACATAAATCTCCTGAAAACTGCCGTTTTTCAATACATAAGGAGCAAATTGCGTTTTGTTTCGAGGGGTATCAAAAGATGTGATGTAAATACGATCTTCGGGGTATAAGAAATTATAATATTCCATCGAATCAAGTCCGGCTATTCTTTTCCACTGCGAATAATTAAGTTTTTGTACGGATGTTTGATTTCTGATATTTTTAAAATTGAAATTATTTATCAATTCTTTGGTTTTAACTTTTTTCTTTTTTTCAATTACAGGTAATGAAGGTGATCTGTAATGAAATTTCTTTGTTACCGAATATGCCGTAAGGTCTGTGTTTTTTACCGGTTTTCCGTTTTCATCGGTAACCGATATTTTAATCTTGCTCTTTTGACCGGGGTAAACAAGTTTCGGTTCTATGAGTCTTATATTTAAGGAAGTATTATTTTGAGAATTTATGTTGTAATTTTCATTAACTATTTTTCCTCCCCACAAATATTGCAAACTTAAAAAATAAGATTTTTTTCCGGGATGTTTAATTTTATAATTCAAACTGTCGATGTATCCGCTTAAAATTTCATTGTTGTGTTTATACAGAAAGTAATTAAATCTTAATTTACGTGGGTTTTCAATATTTATCAATAAAGAATCTTTGTTTCTGTATGTGTAACATTTTAACGCTGAATTTTCGTTAAAAAGACTTATTCTTTGGTAGAGTTTTGCAGATTTAACCGTAATAATTTTATAATTCGGTTTTATTTTAAATGAAGCGGGCAATTCAGCGGTAATGCTGCTGTCGCTATTTAGCATGCCGATAAAAAGCATTTTAGCATTTAAATTATTTCTTATTCCGTTAAGTTCGTACCAAATTTTAATCGAATCTTTAACAAGTTCATATTTTATTTCTTCTTTTTTATGATAATAAGAAACGTTTTTCGATTTCTCGGTTCGTTCATTATCGGAAGTATGCATTATAACTTTGATTGTGTAATTAAAATTTGCCGCAGGGAAAATTGAATGCGGAATAATTATTTCTGTGTTTCCCGAAGATTTTAGATTCCCTTTTATACGAAATAATGTATCGGGAATAAAAACAAAATCATTGAAAAAATCTTTTACATAAGTATGTTGGAGAAAAAGGTCGTATCTCGCATCTTGCAAATTAAGATTATTTTCATTCGTTCCTATTAATATTATCTTGATATCATCTTCTTTATATTGAATCTTTTTATCGGTTTCAAGTTTTAAGGAGTTGCTTTTAAGTTCGTAATCTTCGTATTTAAAAGTTGCGTCAATTGCGGTATTGTATTTATTGTTCTTTTTATTCAGATTTACTCGGTAAGTTTTGTCTAATTTTAAATTTAGGGAATCATTTAATATAAATTCAGATGTATATGCACCTTTATCATAAGGTGTAACTGTGTTTATTTTTTTATAATAATTTCCGTAAGAATAACTTGTAAGAACGGTACTCAGTTCTTTATTCAGGGGTTTCCCTTTTTTGTTTACAATAAATGCTTTGTACTTTACGGTATCTCCGGGCTTATATTTCGGTTTGTTAAAAACCAAATAGCCTTGATAACGATGATTATAATCAAATTTGTCAAAAAGATTATTAAAATAATTCGGTACTCGCCAATAAATGTGTCTGAAAAAATAATAAGTTCTTCCGAAAGCACCCGTAGGACGCATTTTAATTAGAGATTTTATTCCGCTTACAGGTAAAGCAATCGGATATCTTAAGGGGCGCCAGATATATTGCAGCGGTGTTCCCCAAATAATTTTTCTTGAAATTCTCTTTATTGTCGGGTTATTATATTGCCTTTTTAAATAATAGAAAGTTTCAAGTCCTTTATATGTTACGGTAAGAATGCCTTTTTTATTGGATTTTTTGTCTTTGTATGCTTTAAGTTTTTTATCAAATTTAATTTTTTTTCCTTTAATTTTAATTTCTGCATCGTTTATGATATGCCCTGAATTATCATATACTTGAAATAGTAAATCGGTCGAATTATCTAATATCTTAATATCAAAATCTTGAATTTCCGTTAACGAAAAATATAATTTGTCTTTATCCGTATATGCTTTTAAATAATGGCCGTTAGGTAACTCACCTTTAAAAATAGTTTCACTTTGAAAAGAATCAGTAAGTGTATGAAAGAAAGAAGAATCAATATTATCAATGCCTTTTTTATAAATCTTTTCAGCTTCCGAATTCGTAATTTTAAAAATGTATGTGTAATAACTTTTCTGCCTGCAACTGTCCGGGTTTTGCGAATAAGTTAATTTATTAATAAGGAAAAGTGATAAAAAAGTACAAACAAAGAAAAATATTTTTTTATACATTATGTGTTGAGATTTATATACTTACAAAGATAAATATTTTAGATTGCTAAAAGAAATTTATTTTTAGGAAACAATTTACACAAAAAACGTTTCTATATAAAAAATGTTTTTATATTTGCGCCGTAAATATTTGTTTCAAATGGAAGAATCCTTAAAAACAATTGTTGAAACAGCTGCCGGATTGTATCAAAAGTTTGGTCTTAAGAGTGTTACAATGGATGATGTGGCACACGAATGCATGATTTCAAAAAAAACACTCTATAAATTTGTTGATGATAAAATTGATTTATTAAAACATGTATTAGATTATGAGTATTCAAAACACGGTACAGGTTTTCTTAATATTTTTGACAAGGGATTAAATGCGGTTGAAGAGGTTTTTGAAATTCATAAAAATTTGATTAAAATGTTAAAAACACATAATCCGGCTGTTGAACATGATTTATTGAAATATTATCCGATTATACATCGTGAACTTGTTGAAAAAAAATCTGAACAAGTTTTTAAGATGATGGTTCAAAATATGAAAAAAGGGATTAAAGAAGGACTTTATTATGATGATATTGATGTGGAATTAATTGCAAAACAACGTGTTATATTTCAAGTTCAAAAAATTGAAAATTCGGTTGTTTCATATAAGGAATTTATTAAGCCGAAAGCGGTAAAACAAATGTTTATTTATCATCTGAGGGCAATTTGCAGTCCCAAAGGGATTAAGTTTTTAAATGAAAAGATTAAAGAATTAGACAGTTAAGTTAAAAGTTGAAAGTTAAAAGTAAAAGTTATGAAAATAAATAAAATTTTAAAAGTTTTTTTGTTTGTTTTTTTGCCGATTATAAGTTTCGGGCAAAATAATTTAACAGATTCGGTTCAATCATATTCATTAACCGATTTGAAAGAATATGCAATAGAGCACAGTTACGATATTCAAAATGCCGATTTGGATATTCGAAAAGCAAAAGCACAAAAATGGGAAACAACAGCCATCGGATTACCGCAGATCTCAGGTTCGGCAGAATATCAAAATTTTCCGGATATACCGACACAATTGATGCCGAATTTTATTGCTCCTGCCGTTTATGACGTTAATACAAATGCATTCGGACTGACCCCTTTGGCTCCTTTGCAAGCCGGTGATAAATTCCCGGTTCAGTTCGGGAGTAAACACAATGTGGATTGGAAATTGTCGGCAACACAGTTGGTTTTCAGCGGTGAATATATTGTCGGATTAAAAGCGTCTAAAATTTATTTGAGTTTATCCGAACAAGCCAAAGAAAAAAATATTTTAAGTGTTAAAGAAAATGTGGAAAAAACATTTTACTTGATTATAGTAACGGAAGAAAGCATTAATATTTTAGATTCGGTTTATCAAAATATGAAATCCTTATATAATGATATGTCTGCCGTATTAAAACAAGGATTAATTGAAGAAACGGATGTACAGCAGTTGGAATTAAATATGCAAACAACCGAAAATTCATTAATTTCATTCAAAAAGCAAAAAGATTTATTGTATAAATTATTGAAATTTCAAGCCGGTTTCAGTTATGATGCTCCTTTAAAAATAACCGGAAATTTACAAGATGCCGTCGGTGAAATTGAAGAAAGCCATATTTTGACGGAAGATTTTAACATCAATCAAAATGTTGATTATAAATTAATGCAAATTCAAGAAAATTTATCTGATTTAAGTTTGCAACGCGAAAAAACAAAATATCTGCCGAGTATTGCGGCATTTTATTCTTACAGTAAAAAAGCAATGAGTGATTCTGTCAACTCTTTAAAGGAAAATGAAAATTGGTATCCTACTTCACTTTGGGGCATTCAAATTAATGTCCCGATTTTCAGCAGCGGGCAACGTTATGCAAAAGTTAAGCAGGCGCAATTTGATTTAGAACAAAAACATAATTTAAAATTAAAAACAGAACAAGCCATATTGCTTGATAATGCACAAACAAAAACAGATTATCAAACAGCTTTAAATACAGTCAGAAATAATTCGGAAAATCGATATTTAGCCGAAAAAATTTATAAAAATACCTTGATAAAATATCGAGAAGGAACTGCATCAAGCATTGAATTAACACAAATGCAAACTCAATATTTTCAATCGTTATCAAAATATTATCAATCGCTTAATGACTTGATTGATAAGCATATTAAATTAAAAAAGATGATGAATTTATTGTAAAATCAAAAAAATAGAATATAAACAACATAATTTCATAAAAATGAGAAAAATAGGAATATTGATAATATTTATTGCCGTTTTAGGCGCTTGTAAACAAGAGCAAAATCCTGAAAATATTCAAAAACAAATTCTTGAATACAAAGAAAAAATTTCAGAACTGCAAAAACAAATGGATACAATTAATGACAATTCTGATTCCGATAACTCGGTTTTGGTAAAAGGTCAGGAAGTAAAACCTTCAAAAATAACCCATTATATTAAATCTACCGCATATATAAATGCAGTCGAACAAGCGTATGTCTCTCCTGAAATGAACGGGCAAATAAAACGAATTTATGTCAAAGAAGGTCAATTTGTTAAGAAAGGACAAACATTAGTAAGTTTAAACGCAAATGTTCTCAGAAGCAGTATTGAAGAAGTAAAAACCGGCTTAGAATTAGCAAATGTGATGTATGAAAAACAAAAAAAATTGTGGGAGCAAAAAGTCGGAAAAGAATTGGATTACTTGCAAGCTAAAAATCAAAAAGAAAGTTTGGAAGCCAAGCTTAAAACACTTAATGCACAATTGGCAATGACCGTTATTAAAGCTCCGATTTCCGGAATTGTTGACGAAATTTATTTGAAAGAAGGAGAGATGGCAGCTCCCGGAAGACAAGTTATTAATTTAATTAATCTTTCTAAAATGGAAGCTGATGCCGATGTTTCCGAAAAATATTTGCCGGCAGTGCATAAAGGTGATTCCGTGAGATTAAGTTTTCCGGCTTATCCGGATATCATTATCAATACAAAAATAACTCGAACCGGAAATGAAATAAATCCGGTTAACAGAACTTTTAAAGTTACCGTTGAATTCAAAAATATTAAAAATAAAATTAAACCGAATATGATCGGAGAAATCAGTTTTTCCGATTACTCCGGAATAAACATTAGTGTTCCTTCTTTAATTGTTAAAAAAGATACAAAAGGGGAATATCTGTTTATCGTTAAAGAAGAAAACGGAAAATATTTTGCCAAAAAAACATATGTGAAAACGTCTTATATGATAGGAGATAAGATTATTATTGAGCAAGGTTTGAATGAAGGTGATAAAGTCATTACCGAAGGATTTAATTTAGTCAGTAATAATCAGGAAGTGAAGATTAATTAATTCCAAATCAGAATTGAAAAGTTATGTCAGAAAATAATAAAAGAAGAGAATTTAAACTTACTACTTGGGCTTTGGATAATGCCAACACGGTTTATTTGGCATTGGTAATTTTTTTGGTTGCCGGTTTTTTAGCTTATAAAACAATGCCCAAAGAAATGTTTCCCGATGTCGTATTACCGAAAATTATGGTAAAAACCGTTTACCCGGGAAATCCGCCTTCCGATATGGAAAATTTGGTTACCAAACCGCTTGAAAAGGAAATTTATACAATTAAAGATATTAAAACTTTAACATCGACTTCTTCGCAAGATAATTCGGATATTGTTGTTGATTTTAATTCCGGTGTTGATTTAAAATCTGCTTTACAGGATGTAAAAGATGCCGTCGATCGAGCGAAAGATGATTTGCCGGATGATTTACCCTTTGATCCGATGGTTATGGATATTGATTTATCTGAATTTCCGATTATTAATGTCAACTTATCCGGTGATTTTTCTTCGGAAGAACTGAAAACGTATGCCGAAGAATTACAAGATAAAATTGAAGATATTCCTGAAATTTCGAAAGTCAATATTAAAGGTGTTGAAGATAAACTCATCCGTTTGAATTTGGATAAAGAAAAAATGGATGCTTTTAATCTCGGCTTTAATGATATTGAAAATGCCGTAAAATTTGAAAATATGTCCGTTTCCGGCGGTGATTTAATTATTAACGGAACGCGTCGTTCTGTTCGTGCCGTCGGAGAATTTAAAAATATCAAAGAAATTGAAAATATTATTGTAAAAAGCGAAAAAGGAAAAGCCGTTTATTTGAAAGATGTTTTAGAAAACGGAAAAGTTGAAAACGGATTTAAAGACATTCAAAGTATTGCCCGCTTAAACGGAAATTCTGTTGTTTCTCTTCAAGTTGTTAAAAAATCCGGAGAGAATTTATTAAAAGCTACGGAGCAAATTATGCAAATTTTAGCTCAAGAAAAACAAACATATCTTCCTGAACATCTTGATGTTAAAATAACAAACGACCAGTCGGATATGGTAAAAAAGATGCTTAATAATCTGGTTAACAGTATTATTCTCGGGATGATATTTGTAATGTCCGTGTTATTTTTCTTCCTCGGAACTCGAAATGCCATTTATGTCGGATTGGCTATTCCGACCTCAATGTTGATATCCTTTGTTGTTCTGAATGCAATGGGTATCACAATAAATATGATGGTTTTATTCGGACTGATTTTAGCGCTCGGAATGTTGGTCGATAATGCCATTGTGGCGGTTGAAAATATTTTTCGATTTGTATCAAACGGATATTCTTTATACGAAGCATCAAAACTTGCCGTAGGTGAAATTGCTTGGGCAATTATTGCATCTACGGCTACAACTTTGGCAGCATTCATTCCTTTGATTTATTGGCCCGGAATGATCGGTAATTTTATGAAATTTTTACCTTTAACTTTGGTAGTCGTAATGACGGCATCTTTATTTGTGGCATTGGTTATTATTCCGGTTGTTACGGCAAGTTTTTCAAATAAAGAAGAGAAAAAACCGCCGAAAAAGAGAATGATAATAATCGTTTCAATTTTAGGCGGCTTGGCAATTCCGCTTTATATATTCGGTGTTAATTTTATTGCTAATTTATTTGCAATCATTGCTTTAATTACTTTCTTAAATTACATTATCTTTTTCGATTTATCCGTTTGGTTTCAGCGTGAATTATTAACTCG
>JANTGL010000094.1 GCA_024762915.1 Bacteroidales bacterium
GCTTTATGTTGAAAAAGGAAAGGGAAATTTTACAAAAGAAGATGTCGGGGAGCTGTTGAAAAAAAATATTTGGAAAGTTTTCGGTGCCGGAATATTGGTTAATATTATGGTTGTTATCGGCATGATTCTGATTTACATTCCGGGAATATATCTGGCAATCGTGTTTTCTTTTGTTTTTATAATAATCATTTATGAAAAAGCCGATGCGGGAAAATCAATTTCGCGTTCGTTCGAGGTCATAAAAGGGAGATGGTGGCAAACCTTCGGACTTATTTTTGTTTTCGGAATGATTATAGGAGCCGCATCCTATGTTTTTATAATTCCGATTTATGCAGTTATAATTGCGGCGGCAATCGGCGGAACACAAATCGGAACGGGGTCGGTTATTTTATTAACCCTTTTTGTTTTTTTATATTTTACGGCCTATCTCTTTTTTATGTCGATGCAGCAAATCATGATTGCGTTTCAGTATTTCAGTATTTCAGCCGGGAAAGACGGCATCCGCTTAAAAGAACGGATTGCCGCAATAAATGAAGACGAAACAGATGAAATCTCTGAAAATAAGGTAACGGAAAAGGATATTTCCGTTGAACCGGAAGAATCTGAGGAAACGGAAGAAAACCGATTTTTAGAGAATGAAGAAGATTTAAATCGTTATAAACCAAAATAATAAAAAATGGATTTTTACAAACAAAAAGATTTCGGGCAACTGATAAGTGCCCCTTTTATTTTCTTCGGAAAAGAATTTAAAACTCTGGTTTCCGGTTTGCTGGTTTTTATCGGACCGTTTATTCTGACAGAATATATTTTAATAAACCGGTTTCATTTTCAACCGGCAGAATCAATTTCAGCACAATTACAAAATTTGGGAAACAGTAATTTTACGGGCACATTATTTATCATGTTATTAATTAGTTTTTTCCAAAATGTAATGCTTTATACGTATATCAGTGCTTATATAAAAACCCTTTCACACGAGGGATTCGGAAATGTGAAAATACAGCAAATATGGTCAGAAATGAAGCAAATTTATTGGCCGAATGCCGGCGGCTTGTTTTTGGGCAGCATTATTATTGTTATAGGATTCTTTTTAATTTTTTTTCCGGGAATTTATTTGGCTGTGGCTCTATACCCTTTGTTTGCAATTATTGTTTTTGAGGAAAAAGGAGTCCTTCAATCAATTTCTCGTTCGTTTGAACTAATAAAGGGCAATTGGTGGCTTGCTTTCGGTTTGATAATAATCATGGGTATTATTTTGATTACGCTTGTTGCCGTATTAACGTTCTTTTTTCAATATTTATACGGTTTTATTGCCGGCGGAACAAGCTTATTTGTTTTGAATAATGTCACAAATTCACTATTGGATGTATTTAGTTCCCTATTTTTCATTTCAACTCCGATCTTTTTATACGGTCATTTAATAGCAAAAAAAGAACAACCCGAATTAGTTAACAAAATTGCAGAAATTTCTGACAATAATGAAGATTCGACCGATGAGGAAACACAATTATCGGATGACACTGAAAAAAGTGATGAAAATCGATTTATGAATGACAACGACAATGACCGTTTTAAACCGAAATTTTAATGTCCGGGAAACGCTTTAAAATACATTTTTTATTACTCCTGAGTTTTATAACGCTGTTTTCTTTTTATGCTGCAGGGCAAAAATCGGATACCTTGAAAAAGGAAACCGATGAAATTGTTTCTGTTCGGACATCTGATAAAACTCAAGATTTTCTTAACGATAAAGATTACCTTTATGATACGGAACCGGCACAAAACCCGGAATCGTTGTGGCAACGTATTCTTTTTTGGATTCAGCAATTAATTTTTGAATTCTTGTATCTGCTCGGAAAAGGCGGAAATCTTATTTCTTATATCTTTTATGCCCTTATTTTGGCTGCATTGGTTTTTGTTGTTTTAAAACTTCTTGGCGTAAGTCCCCATAGTCTGTTTTTAAGATCCAAGAAAATTAAAATGCAGAATATTCCTGTTTTTGAAGAAGATATAAACGCCCTTGATTTTGAAAAAATTATTTCGGAAGCCGTTGAAAATGAGGATTATCGCAAAGCTGTACGGTTTTTATATATCAAGTTTCTGAAAATTTTATCTGATACGGAACAAATTGAATGGAAAAAAGAAAAAACAAATAAAGATTATAAACGAGAAATGAAGAGCAGTAAATTTTTCTCCGAATTTTCAAAACTGACCAAAATATACGAATATGTTTGGTATGGTGAATTTACGATAAAACAAACTTTTTTTTACGCTGTTTTTGCTGACTTTAACCGGATTTTTATTGATTTTGAATGAACAAAAAAGATCGAAAATATTATATTTTTACGGTTTTGATTTTAATCACAATCATTGTCGTTGAAGTTTATAAACCAAAACCGATTGATTGGCGTTTTACACTTGAACAAAAAGATAAGATACCATACGGAACCTACGTGTTATTCAATACGATAAATGATATTTTCCCGGATCAAAAAATTACTGTAAATACGAAAACGACTTGGGAATTAACCAATGAACAAGACGCGGACCTAAAAAATTATCTTTACATCGCCGAAACCTTTAATCTTGATAAATTAGAAACACTGACATTGTTAGACTTAGCAGAAAAAGGAAATAATATTTTTATATCGTCTCACCGATTTGCCGGATTATTTCCCGATACGCTTAAATTCAATGTTTCTTATGCGTCTTTTAACGACAGCATTTCAAAACTTAATTTTTACAACAAAAAATTAAAAAGAAGCTTCCCGTATGTCTTTAAAAAATCGGCATCATTTAATATTTTCAAAAAATTAGACACAACAAATTGTGAAATTTTAGCATACGATAAAAAACAAAATGTGGTTTTTTTTCGACAAGCTTACGGGAAGGGCTTTTTTTATATCAGTTCCGTTCCGGAAGTGTTTACGAATTATGCAATGATAACCGAAAAGAATTATGAATTTACATATAAGATGTTATCCTATTTGCCGGTCAGAAATACGATTTGGGATGAATACTACAAACCGTTTCGAAAAGAAAAGAAATCATCTTTAAGTTTTTTTCTCGGAGAAAAAAGTTTAAAAACAGCTTATTACATGCTGTTACTTACAATTTTACTTTTTGTTATTTTTTCAGCGAAACGGAAACAACGCATTATTCCGATTATAAAACCGTATAAAAACAAAACCTCGGAATTTGTTCACACAATCAGCGGACTTTATTATAAATCAAAGAATCATAAAGATATTGCCTTGAAACGATTTCGTTATTTAAATAATTTTCTGCAAAACAAATACAATGTTAATTTATCTGATAACGAGGATATTAGTATAGAAAAAACAGCATTAAAAACCGGCATGGATTCGGACTTATTAAAAAAACTTTTGTTTGATCATTCAAAAATTACTAAGCTTGAAACAATTTCAGAGCAGCAATTGATAACTTTCAATAAAATAATTGAAGATATTTATATTCAATGCCAATAAATAAAAAACAAAAACGTTAACATTTTACAAAAAAATCTAAAAATGCGGATAAAAAATCAAATTACCATACTGAGTTTAATTCTTTTAATAACAAGCTTTTTCGGAAAAACGAATGCCCAAGAATCGTTTTATGTTTATTTTATGCAAAACGGAAAACGGGTAAATGTTAAAGATTCAAAAATAGAATTAAAAAAACAAGCATTTGATATTTATGTTGAATACACGGCACCGACGGACCTGCTTGTAAATGCAAGTCTTGATCACAAAACTTGGCAAGATGCGAAAAAAGGGAAATTATTGTATAATCTTCCTGTATTTAAGGAAACGAAAGAGCAACGACCGACAATATTTGATTTTGACGCAACGCTTTTTTTAAACCCCGACATGTGCTTTGTTTGGAAAAAAACCCAATCGGATACTATTTCAACGTTTAAATCTAAAAAAGGTCGCCCAATTAATATTAAAAAAATCAGAAATTTATATTCGGTTCCCGATTCGGTAAATATTTATCCGCCGGAATTTGAGAAAGATTTATATCTGGTATTTATCTATACGGAAAAAGACAAAGACGGGGATCGCATTGAAATTCAAAGAGAACTTGTAAAAATTAATTGGGTAAAAAAATATGAAACAGAGACAAAAGTATACGAACACAAGAAAAAAGTTGTAGCTAAAGACAAAGTGCGAACAGCAGAACAAAATCTGAAAAGAAAACAAAAACTTGAGAAAAAAGAAGAACAACGATTAAAAAAATTGGAAGAGGACAAACAAAAACGCTTACAAAAGGAAAAGGAAAAAACAGAGAAAAAGCAAAAAGATAAAAAAGAAACAAAGAAAAAGAATCAAACAAAGGAAGAAAATGACGGATAATACAGAATTTAAAAATCGAATAAACTTAGACGCATTACAAAAGAAAACATCGGAACTGAAACAAGCAATAGCCAATGTTGTAATCGGACAAGAGGAAATGCTCGATCAACTGATGATTGCTTTGTTGACAGACGGACACGTATTAATTGAGGGCGTTCCCGGAATTGCAAAAACCCTGACGGCAAAACTCTTTGCAAAAAGCATATCTGCCGATTTTTCACGGATTCAGTTTACCCCGGACTTAATGCCTTCGGATATTACCGGAACCTCTGTTTTTAACCTGAAAACTTCCGAATTTGAATTCCGAAAAGGCCCGATTTTCGGCAATATTATTTTGATTGATGAAATAAACCGCTCTCCTGCAAAAACTCAAGCCGCTTTGTTTGAAGTGATGGAAGAACGGCAAATCACCAATGACGGAACGACCTTTAAAGTTGACGAACCTTTTATTGTGATTGCCACTCAAAATCCGATTGAGCAAGAAGGCACTTACCGTTTGCCGGAAGCCCAATCCGATCGTTTTTTATTTAAAATAAAAGTTGATTATCCGAAACTGGAAGATGAAATTACCATTCTGATTAACAGCAATAAACGAGCAGATAAAAAAGAAACGGATGAAGTCAGTGTCCTGATTTCAAAAAGCGAAATTGCCGATTTCAGAAAAAAAATTAAAACACTTTATATTGATGAGAATTTGATAAAATACATTGCTCAAATTATTGACAAAACACGCAATAATTCCGATTTGTTTCTCGGAGCATCACCGCGTGCCTCATTAAATATTATGAATGCCGCAAAAGCAAATGCCGCCCTGAACGGTCGCGATTTTGTTATTCCGGACGATATTAAATATGTCTGCTATCCTGTTCTGCGTCACCGCATTATATTATCTCCCGAAAAAGAAATGGAAGGTATTTCCCAAGAAAAAATCATTAAGAAAATTATTAATGGGGTGGAAGTTCCGCGATAAGTTTATACAAATGGAAAATGAGAAATTAAAGAAGGTATTTACAACAAAGATGATTTGGTCTGCAACATATTTGGGCGGACCATTAGCTGCCGGAATTTTAATGTCAAAAAACTACAAGGTTTTCGGAAAGAATAAAGAAGCGGGAATATCGGTCTTTTTAGGGATTATTTTTACGATTATATTATTTGTCGGAATTTTTCTGGTACCGGAACCGATTATTGATAAAATTCCAATGCCCGTTATTCCTCTTGTTTATTCTCTAATAATTGTTTGGGTCGCAAAAAAGTTGCAAGGGAAAGAACTGACTGAATTTTTAAAAAACAACGGACATAAAGCATCTTATTGGGCTGCGATTGGTTATTCTTTAATAAGCTTGGTTATAATATTGATTCCGTTTGCTGTTTATTTTTTTTCGGGAACAACTAATGTTATTGACGGGTATAGTAAAAAAGTTGATGTCAGTAAAAACATTACATTGTATTATGATAATAAGACAGATGATAAAATCAGCAAAAAATTGGCAAAAGCACTTAAAATTTCAAATTTTAACGGAGGAGCCGGAGCCGATTTGTTTTTAAATAATGAAAAAGAATATTACAAATTAACAATAATTACAGAAGATTTATCACTAATCACTGATACATTTATAGTTTCCGGATTTAATGAATTAGAAAATGCGATTAATTTATTTGTAAATGCGGGAAAACCCGTAGAGATATATTTTTCAGATCCGACTTTAAAAAAAACCATCGTTTTGCCAAAACTCCTACAAGATACTATTTATCAGGCTGTTGACACCACAATAGAATTATTAGAATATAATATTAACAGCAAGCAGAAAATTTTTTATAATAAAACAATGCCATCAGCGGAGGTTGAAAAATTGGGAAAAACAATAAATAATTTAAAAGGATATTTTTCTTCTGAGGATGAATTAAGTGTTTTTTATATTAACAAAAAACAATTTTTTGCTTTAAAGTTTTATGTAAAAAAAGCCCTATGGAATAACAGAGATTTACAAAAAATTGCAAAGGGAACCGTTGAATATTTAAAAAGTGTCGGAACAAAAAAAGATGTGAAATTATTTTTTATCGACGGAAATATTCTGAGAGAAAAAGAAATTAAATAAGACGTCCTTTCACAATCCGATCCTTACCGTTAATATCCTTAATAATCTCAACATCTGAAAAACCGGAAGAAAGCAAAAGCGTTTTTATTTCTTTGCCGTATTGCTCGTTAATTTCAAAATACAATTTTCCTTCGGAAGATAAATGATGCCGAGCAAACCGGCAAACGGCATTATAAAAGATTAACGGGTTGTCGTCTTCAACAAACAGAGCAAGCTCCGGTTCGTAATCCAAGACATTTTTTTGCATCTTTTCTTTTTCCGAAAAAGTCACATAAGGCGGATTGCTGACAATTATATCGAATTTTGTAGGTCGTCTCTTCGAGGCGACACGTGTAAGTCGTCTCTTCGAGGCGACACTCGTAAGTCGTCTTTTAAAGGCGACATTATCTGAAAAATCATTCAATATATCTTCTTGAATAAAAGTTACTTCAATATTGTTTTTTAAAGCATTACTTTTTGCTGTTTCGAGAGCTTTTGAACTTATATCAAGGGCAAAAACCTCTGCAGAAGGTAAATTTTTGGCAAGTGAAACGGCAATACATCCGCTGCCGGTTCCTATATCCAATATTTGGAGACCCTTCGGGTTTTCAAAACCCGAAGGGTCTTTGTATTCTTTTAATATTAAATCTACCAACTCCTCCGTTTCGGGTCGGGGAATTAACACATCCGGCGAAAGTTTAAATTGAAGTCCGTAAAATTCGGTAAACCCGATAATGTATTGCAAAGGTTCGTATGTTTTCAGCCGTTCCGTGATTTCATTAATCAAAAGCTTTGCTTTTCTCGGCAAGGTTTCGTTTTCTTTCATTAAAACATCAACGGACGACAAGTCGAAAACATCCGAAAAAATGATTTTGATAAAACTTTCGATTTCATTTTTCGGATAATAATCCGATAATTCTTTTTGAATGTATATCTTTGCTTCTTTAAGGGTCATATTTTGCAAAATTAATAAAATGCAGAACAAAACAGATGAAATCTTTATACAACGTTGTTTGCAACTCGCAAAAAACGGCTTGGGGAATACTTATCCGAATCCGCTTGTGGGTTCGGTGATTGTGCATAAAGGAAAAATCATCGGTGAAGGATACCATCGAAAAGCCGGAGAACCGCATGCCGAAGTTAATGCAGTTAATTCCGTTAAAAATAAGGAACTTCTGAAAGAAGCAACTTTGTATGTTAATTTGGAACCCTGTGCTCATCATGGCAGAACGCCTGCTTGCTCGCGAATGATTGTTGATTTGCAAATTCCGAGAGTTGTGGTCGGATGCCGCGACAGTTTCGATAAAGTGGACGGAAAAGGCATTGAAATAATGCGTAATGCAGGAATTGATGTTACGGTCGGAATTCTTGAAAAAGAAGCACGGGAATTAAACAAACGTTTTTTTACTTTTCACGAAAAAAAACGCCCTTTTGTCATTTTAAAATGGGCACAAACCCTTGACGGATTTATTGATTTTGAAAGAAATCCGGACACACCGATACAACCGAATTGGATTACCGATGAATATGCCCGTGTTTCGGTGCATAAAATGCGTTCTGAGGAACAAGCGATATTAGTAGGCACCAATACGGCAGAAAAAGATAATCCGAGCTTAAACGTGCGCGATTGGGACGGAAAAAATCCATTGCGGATTGTGTTTGACAAAAATTTACGTTTGCCGAAGAATTTATCTTTGTTTGACGGAACAATTCCGACACTTGTTTTGACGGAAAAAGAAAAACAATCGGAAAATAATCTTCAATTTTTAAAAGTTGCATTCGACAAAACCTTATTACAACAACTTTTCTACCACCTATATAAAGCTGATATTCAGAGCATTATTGTCGAAGGCGGAACTAAAACAATCAATCACTTTTTAGAGGCAAATCTTTGGGATGAAGCCAAAGTATATATCGGTAATACCTTTTTTCATAAAGGAGTGAAAGCACCGGAGATTAAAATTAACCCTATTAAAAAAGAAACATTTTCTGACAGTAAATTGTTTACATACCGCAATCCGAATGCTGACTAATTATGACAAAGCAAGAGAGAAAATATGCAGAGATAGTTTGCCTACCTGCGGTAGGCAGGTGGCTGTCACGTTTTATAAGCCTTTCTCGGTAATGCCCTTCGAGTTTAGTTTTTAATAATAATACGAGAACGATTCCCCGACACAATTCCTGAGAGATTTTCCGTCTTAACCGTCAAAATATAAATGCCGGGTTTTTCCAGCCGGTTTCCGGGCAGGATTTGAATTCGTGCATTCGGAGAAAAATATATCTTTTCGAAAACCGCTTTTCCGGTAATATCCGTTATTTTAACAGATGCTTTTTTTATGTGTTTGTTGTTGTTAAACGAAAGAAATAAATTATGATTAAAAGGATTCGGAAAAACGCTAAGAAAAGAATTATTCAAAGATGAGACAGAAATTGTTGAGGTATTTGAATAACCGGGTGTTGCATAGGGTAAAACAGCAATGTTCCCTGTTCCGTCAGGAATTCTTCCCGTGGAAATATCCGTTGTTTGTTCTCCGAATTCAACAAAATCAATTTCTGCATAATTTGTTGATTCAGAATCATATATCCCGATTTCTTCTCCGCCGGCAGACAGT
>JANTGL010000095.1 GCA_024762915.1 Bacteroidales bacterium
GGACAAGAACCGACTGCCGGCGGAAACGGATTATGGGAAATAGTTATCGGAAACGGAACATTTCAAGATGCAACTTTATATAATACGGAAGTAACAAATTTAGCTTCGGGATTTAATACATTCCGTTGGACGGTTTTTAATAACGGTTGTAACAGCGGAGGCGATGAAGTTACGATTAACAACAAAAGTTTTACGGCAGATGCCGGCGAAAATCAAGTGCTGCCTCAGTTTGTAACTTCAACAAATTTGGCTGCAACACTTCCTTCCGGAGGAACGGGAACTTGGCAAATTCTTTCCGGAGGCGGTGATATAGCAAATGCAATTGACCCGAGCACTGCCGTAACTAATTTACTTTCCGGAGTAAACCAATTTCAATGGACCGTAAATTACAACGGATGCTCCGATTATGATGTTGTTGACATAACGGCAATAGATTTTCAACCGAATGCCGGTATTGATCGGATAATTTGTTCTGATTCATTGTTATTAAATGCACAAGATATGGGCGGCACACCGCAATATTGGTCAGTTATTGAAGGTACCGGAACATTTGATGACATTTACGACCATTCAACATGGGTCAGAAATATAAGCGAAGGCATAAATCGCTACAGATGGACGGTAACCCTAAACGGGGCAACTGCTTATGATGAAGTCGAAATTACAAGAATTAATGCTTATGCAGGTGAAGATCAAAATATTTGCGTAAATCATACGACTTTAGACGGAAATATTCCTCTCGGAAGCATTGGCTCAGAATGGGCACTCGTTACGGGAAGTGCAACAATTTTGAATCCGACTGCTTATAATTCTGAAGTGACAAATATCAACGGAGGAAATAATCTTTTTTTATGGACGGTTCATGCTCCTAATTGTTCCGTAAGCGACTATCTTATTGTAAACTATGAAAGCATCTCGGCAAATGCAGGTTCCGATCAAATTTTATGCGGAAATGCAAGTTCTTTAAACGGAAATAATCCGAGCGCAAATTCAAACGGTCTTTGGTCTGTCATTTCCGGAAACGGTATTTTTGAAAATCCTTCGATTTACAATACAAATATTTCAGATATAGACACAGGCAGTAATATATTCAGATGGACCATATATACAGCTCATTGTTCTGTTTCTGATGATGTCAATATATTAAATGATTCAATTACGGCAAATGCAGGAGAAGATCAAATTGTGACACATCCGTATACATATTTAAATGCTGTACTTCCTGCGAATAGTAACGGAATTTGGAATATTAATTCAGGTTTCGGTATATTTACCGATGAAACGATACCGGATACTTATGTTAATAACTTAACCGAAGGAGAAAACATTTTTACTTGGACAGTAAACAACAATAATTGTTCTGATGCAAATAATGTTACTGTCACTTATAACTATGTTGAAAGTGTTCATAACGTTGAAAGTAATTTTAAAATTTTTCCGAATCCGACTGACGGAATTATCACGATAAAAACAGTTGAATCGGAAAACTGTTTAATTCAAGTTACGGATATATCCGGAAAAATTCTTTCAGAAAATAAAATGATTCACTCAAAACAAACAAATTTAGATTTAACAAACTTTCCTGATGGTGTTTATTTAATTAAAATATTTAATAATAACAAAATTTCGGTAATTAAAATTATCAAAAAGTAAATAATAATAGTAATTTTATCTACTTTAATTGTCATATTGTATTTTAAATTAAAATTTTAACTTTTATTAAGATATTAAATTAGTATTTCATTAATTATTAACTTATATTTGTAGTATTAAAATTAAAGTTTTCATAGTTTTAAGGTTTAGGTTAATAAAGAAGGTTAAAAGCACTCGTATACGGGTGCTTTTTTCTTAAAAACAATAATTATGATAATCGCAGTTGATTTCGACGGAACAATCGTTGAACATAAATACCCGGCCATAGGAAAAGTAAAATTATTTGCTTTTGAAACATTAAAACAACTTCAAAAAAAAGGGCATCAACTTATTTTATGGACATACAGAGCCGGCAAAGAACTAGAAGATGCCGTGAGTTTTTGTAAAAAAAACGGACTTGAGTTCTATGCCGTTAATAAAAATTTTCCTGAAGAACAATTTGAGGAAAATTCAATCAGTCGAAAAATTTATGCCGATATTTATATCGATGACAGAAACATCGGAGGTTTTCCGGGATGGAGTAAAATTTGGGAATTATTAAATGATAAAAATGATGAATTCCTTTCTGCAAAAGAAAAAGAAATTACAAAACTTAAGCTCGGCAATAAATTTAAATCTCTGTTTAAAAAATAATTAATGTTTTATCTTTCCTTTAAACGTTTTTACAAATTCTTCAAAAGATTGTGTTTTATATTTTTCTTCGGAAAAATAAACTAAAACATCTTCAAGTTGATACGGCAAAATAAATCCGTGCATTTCGTTTAACTTAACTTTCTCGGGACTGATAAACACAAAAGCCGGAAATTTAAAACTTTGTTTCAATAAAGCATAACTCAATTGATGCGGTCTGCCCGGCCCTGTTCCTTTATAAATATCTCCGAATAATGTTTCTGATTTTTGTGAAGCGGCATTGAATTTTACAAAATTATATTTCTCATTAATTAAATCTGAAATCACTTTATTCTTAAATACAATTCCGTCTTCAACTTTACAAGATTGACACCAATCCGTATAAATATAGATTAACAAAGGTTTTTTATTTTTTAAACATAATTCGGAAGCATCCTTGAGACTTTTTGTTAAAACAATTCCGCTTGTATCCGGAAAATTTACCGAATCAATTTTGGCAATATCATCCGTGTAAACCTTCTTATAATTAAACTCGTACAAGATTTTCCATTCATCATATCTTGCATTTATGTAAATGTCTTCCGAAAAATAAACAAGTAAGGGTTCAATATCCTTTATCTCCGTATAACCCGGAATTTGATACAAATTCCTTTTTCGATCGGTATACACGATGGTGGGAAAAGAAAATCTTCCGTTTAACAAATATTTTGCAAAATCATGTTTCGGCTTTCCGCCTACACCGGGATTTATATATTGTTTTCCTTGATAAGTAATCGTATCAAATGTTTCGGCATTAAATCTTACCGGATAAAAATTCGTATTTATATAGCCGGCAATTCCTTTATTTGCAAAAGTCGTTTTCATCATATATTTACACCATCCGCACCAATCCGTGTAGACATCAATAAGCATCGGTTTCGGTTTTTTATCAAATAAACTGTCTGCCTGTTCAATTGTCAACCATTTAATCGGACTCGGTTCAACAATCGTTTGTGAGAACATTTGAAAATTAAAAAATAAGCTGAAAAACAGTACTATAATATTTCTTATAATCATAAATTCGGATAATTTTGCAATTTTTAAAAACAACGCACAAGATTAATAAAAATTATGCGATTTAAAGTATTTGTATTCTTAATATTTACTGTTTCTTTCGGTTATTCTCAAAATTACGATAAAGAATATTTCCAATCTCCGGTACACATTCCTATTCGACTAGCCGGAAATTACGGAGAAATCAGAACTAATCATTTTCATTCGGGAATTGATATTAAAGTACCGTTTATCGGTTTGCCTCTATACGCAGCTGCCGACGGCTTTATTTCAAGAATAAGAAAATCTGCAGGCGGTTACGGTAATGCACTATACATTGATCATCCTAACGGTTTACGAACCGTTTACGGTCATATGGACAGATTTAAAGACGATATTCAAAAATACGCAATTGATGCTGAATATCAACAAAATAAATTTGAAATTACAATATATCCCGATTCTTCAAAATTTAAAGTTAAAAAAGGGGATTTAATCGGTTATGCCGGAAACAGCGGTCGATCTTCAGGCCCCCATGTTCATTTTGAAATTCGAGAAGCCGAAAATGATATACCTGTAAATCCGGAATTATTCAAGTTCAAAATAACAGACAATGTTAAACCCAAAATATTTTATCTGAAGCTTGTTCCTTTAAAAAACAACAGTACGGTTAATTATTCCGACAAAAAACAAAACTTTAAAGTTTACTATAAAAACGGAAAATATTTCATCCCTAAATTAATTAATACTTCCGGAGATTTCGGCATTGAAATAAATGCCAATGACTATATGAATTATGTCAGAAATACACAAGGTATTTATTCCGTAAAAATGTTTGTTGACGACACAATATATTTTTCCTATAAAATTGATCGAATCAGCTTTTATAAAACACGTTATATAAACAGTTTTATTGATTATGAAGTAAGACAAAAAACAAAAAAAGATTTTCAAAAACTTTGGAAAGATCCGGGCAACAAATTAGACATCTATGAAATTTCAAAAAATTCCGGTATTTTAAATTTTTCGGATAATAAAATACATAACATTAAAATTCAATTAACAGACTGTTTTAATAACACATCAAACTTATTTTTAAAAATTCGCGGCAGTAAACCGAAATCAGCCCCCAAAAAAGAAAACAATGTTTTCTGTTATAATAAAGACAACTATTTTGTAAAACCCGGTTTCAGAGCATCAATAAAAAAAGGCAGCTTATATACCAATACAAAAATCAATTTTAAAAAAATACATTCTGACAATAATTTATTTTCTGATATTTATCAACTGAATTCTTATTTAATTCCTTCACAGGAATATATCCATTATGCAATTAAACCTAAAAATCTGCCGAAAAAGTTAATTAGCAAAGCATTAATTGTAAATATTGATAAAAATGGAATTTTTTATCCGATCGGAGGAACTTATGTAAATGAGTTTATAGCCGGGAAATGCAAATGTTTCGGAAAATTTGCGGTAACAATTGATACGATTCCTCCGGTAATTGAATTAAAAACCGCTTATCCGAATAATGATTTCTCGCAAAAAGAAAAGATTGCATTTTTAATATCAGATAATCTGTCCGGTATCGAAACATATTATGCAACTATCGATAAAAAAAACATCATTTTTGAATACGATATAAAAAACGATAAAATTACATATCAGTTTGACAGTCACATAACTTACAATAAACTCCACAACTTACGATTGGTAGTCGTTGATAAAAAAAATAATAAATCAGTTTATAATTTGACATTTTTTAAGTAATTTGCAAAACTGTAGAAAAGACGTAACTTAATGAAAATTTTAATAGTAGAAGATGACCATGCTTCAAGACTTTTTCTTGAAAGTTTGTTAGAAAGTAACAATTATGATTTCCGTTCGGCAGAAAACGGTATTGAAGGATTAAACGTTTTTGACGAATACAATCCGGACATCGTCCTTTCCGATATTAAAATGCCGATAATGGACGGATTAGAATTACTTGAAGCGATCAGAGATAAAAATTCTGATACGATAGTCGTTATCGTCACGGCTTTCGGTTCTGAAAACTATGCTATTCAAGCCCTGCATCTCGGAGCAAATAACTATCTTAAAAAACCCGTTTCATCACAAGAACTCCTTCGTTTACTTAAAAAATACAAAGCAATTATTTCCGGAAAATATTCACCCGAATCACTTCCCGGAAAATTAATAAACAGAACTTTTTCAATCGAATTTAAATCAGAATTTACTAAAATTCCGAAAATTGTTGATAAAATTATAATTGAATCTGCCATCGATATGAACGACGGCGAAAAAATAAATATTGAATTAGGTTTGGTTGAACTAATTACGAATGCTGTTGAACACGGGAACTTGGGAATATCTTATATTGAAAAACAACTTGCATTAGACGAAGGTAATTTAAGTGAACTCTTTGACGAAAGAGTACACAATGAAAAATATAAAAATCGCAAAATAAACGTCGATTTTTATACGGATGAAGAAAAATATCAATGGACGATAACAGATGACGGAGAAGGCTTTAATTGGAAAAGCATCCCCGACCCTACCGATCAAGAGCATATTCTGGAATTAAGCGGAAGAGGAATCTTTATCAGTAATTTCCTATTTGATAAGATTGAATATTTCGGTAAAGGAAATGTTGTTACTGCTACAAAATACATTTTCGAAAAAGAATAATAATTTTTCTGCAAAATAGGTTATTACAAACGCCGTCAAACTTTCTTGTTAAAATTTGTTAAAAATTTGTTTTTAAGAAATATAATTTCATTTCTGCCGTTAAGATTTTGTATATATCTATTTTATTAATTAAAGTCCATATATGAAAAAACGTTTTACTTTTTATTTTTCTGTTACATCCAAGAAGAAATCGCAAACTTTTATTTCATTTACAAACAAAAAATCGCTGAAGTCCATTTCCGATTTACTTGATTTTTCTTTAAAAAGGTTAATGAAAAGCCCGAGTCAATCATGTATCGAAGAGATTTTAAAAGTCGTTGAGTAAGATATTAAGAGTAACAGAATTTAAAAGCCGCTTAAATGCGGCTTTTTTTTGTCAATCAAAGTATTAATTTTGCAATATAAAAAACAGATAGAATCCTCTCTTATGATTAAGAACAATATCCTTAAAAAATTTGGAATCGTTTTATTACTTATACTTAGTCTTTCAATTCTGAAAAGTAACTTTCCGTATCAAACCAAAACAGTTAAATCCGACAAAACAAATTCATTTTTTTGGGCTGATTCTGTCTTTAATTCTATGACACCTGATGAAAGACTCGGACAATTATTTATGGTTGCCGCTTTTCCGAACCAAGGTATTAAAAATAAAAATCACTTAAAAAAACTTATTGAAAAATATAAAGTCGGAGGAATTATTTTTTTCGAAAACGGTCCTGTTCAACAAGCAAAATTAACTAATTATTATCAATCAATTTCAAAAACACCTTTGATGATTGCCGGTGATTATGAATGGGGATTATCATTCAGACTTGACAGTACGGTAAATTATCCGAGACAAATGATGCTCGGGGCAATTCAAAATGACCTGTTAATTAACGAATTCGGAAATGAAGTTGCTCGACAATGTAATAGAATTGGAATAAATATAAATTTTGCACCTGTCATTGACATTAATAACAATCCGAATAATCCGATAATAAACAGTCGTTCATTCGGTGAACAAAAAGAAAATGTTGCAAGAAAAGGAACGGCTTATATGATCGGTTTACAAAGTAATCGTGTCCTGGCAACCGCAAAACATTTTCCCGGACACGGTGACACCAATATTGATTCCCACAAAGATTTACCTGTCATTAAACATTCCGAGAAACGGCTTGACACACTCGAATTATTTCCTTTTAAAAGACTAATACATAACGGATTAGGAAGTATTATGGTTGCACACTTGAATATCCCTTCATTAGATTCTGCCGAAAACTCGGTATCAAGTTTATCTTATCCGATTATAACAAAATTACTAAAAAACAAATTAAATTTTAAAGGGCTTGTTTTTTCCGATGCACTCGGAATGCAAGGTGTCAGCAAATACTATAAACCCGGAGAAACCGAAGTTGCAGCCATACATGCCGGTATTGACGTATTATTAATGCCGAAAAATGTTCCGCTTGCTCTTCAAAAAATTAAAGCTGCAATAAAATCCGGTAAAATTTCTCAAAAAGAAATTGATTTCCGTTGTAAAAAAATTCTGATCGCTAAACAATGGATGCGGCTTAATAAATTTAAACCTGTTAAAACAGAAAATATATATGAAGATTTAAATACGGAATATGCACAGTTTTTAACCCAAAAGTTGACTGAATCAGCTTTAACGGTTGCAATGAATAAAAATCGCATATTACCTTTCAAAAATCTTGATACAGAAACAATTGCAAGCATTTCAATCGGCAACGGATACATCAGCAACTTTCAAAAGCGAATGTTACAATATGCTGATGTTAAGAACTTTGCAATAAACAAGAAATCCGGGAGCCCGGTTTATAACAATAAAATCAATGATTTAGCAAAATATGACAAAGTTATTGTAAGCATACACGGAATGAGTCGCAAAGCTCCAAAATATAATATAAATTCTGCAACTTTAAACTTCCTCGACAAACTTTCTGAAAAGACAAAAGTTATTCTGGTTCTTTTCGGAAATCCTTATTCACTTATAAATATTGAAAATCCCGATAAGCTACAAGCTGTTTTAGTTTCATACAACGACAGAAATATAACTCGTGATTTATCTGCACAACTGCTTTTCGGAGGTATCACGGCTCAAGGAAAATTACCTGTTTCAGTCGGCAAATTATTTCCTGCGGGAAAAGGAAGTTTATTTATAAAAAATCGCTTAAAATATTCATCACCTTTTGAATTGGATCTTAATCAAGATACATTGAATAAGATTGATTCCGTAGTATATGATGCCATTAAACAAGAAGCTACACCCGGTGCTGTTGTCATAGGCATAAAAAACGGAATTGTATTTTATCGAAAAGCATTCGGTTCCCACACATACAATAAAATACACAAAACTAAAATTACCGATATTTTTGACTTGGCATCGGTCACAAAAGTTACTGCAACTTTACCGATTTTAATGAAATTATATGAACAAAAAAAACTTAAACTGAATGCAAAACTTTCAAAATATATTCCGGATTTAAAAGGAACAAACAAAGAAAAATTGATTCTTATTGATATTTTGACTCATCAAGCTCGATTAAAACCTTGGATTCCGTTCTATAGAAATACATATGAAGATGAAGAACATACAAAATTAAATCCCGATATTTATTCTAAAATAAAATCCGAAAAATATCCGATACAGGTTGCCGATAATTTATATATTACAAAAGAATATACAGATACTATTTATAAGAAAATTTACGAATCGGAATTACGAGAAAAAAAAGAATACAAATACAGCGATTTGGGTTTAATGCTATTTCATAAAATGATAGAAATTAAAACCGGAATAAAGCAGGAAGTATACGACAAACAAATGTTTTACGATAAACTCGGTGCCGTAACACTGGGTTATTTACCTTTAAAAGAATTCCCTAAAAGCAGAATTGTTCCGACCGAAAATGATACTATTTTTCGTCATCAGTTGATACAAGGTTATGTTCATGATCCCGGGGCAGCTATGTTGGGCGGAGTAGCAGGTCATGCCGGTTTATTCTCAAACGGCGATGATTTG
>JANTGL010000096.1 GCA_024762915.1 Bacteroidales bacterium
GTCCGGTTGCCGACAGTCTGGTTATGGAAGTTCGTGACAGAATTGCAGATTTGCCCGGAACAAACAAAGTAAATGTTAATTTAACTTTTGATCCGCCTTGGGAAAAATCAATGATGTCGGAACAAGCAATGTTAGAATTGGGCTTTTTATAAATGTAAGTCGACTTTTAAAGTCGACAAAAACTGTAAGTCGTCTTTTAAAGGCGACAAATTACAGCTCGTTTCTCTGAGGCAACAAATTGTAAATCGTCTCTCTTGAGGCGACAGAAACTAAAAATAATCTCTTTGAGATAAAAAAATATTGAATTCAAATTTAAAAAAATACACGCAACTAATTAAAGCTGAGGCAAATCGTCTCGGCTTTTTTGCTTGCGGCATTTCAAAAGCACGCTTTTTAGAAGAAGAAGCCGGAAATATGGAAAAATGGTTAAAAAATCATTTTAACGGCGAAATGAAATATCTGGAAAACCATTTCGACAAACGTCTTAATCCGCAACTTCTTGTTCCCGGAGCAAAATCTGTTATTTCGCTAATATTCAATTATTTACCGGAAGAATTGCAAAAACACAAAGATGCTCCCGTTTTTTCAAAATATGCCTACGGTGAAGATTATCATTTTGTGCTGAAAGATAAAATGCGGCAATTAATGCAGTTTATCAATGACGAAATAGGGGAAGTAAGCGGCAGTGCATTTACGGACAGTGCACCGGTTCTTGATAAAAAATGGGCGGAACTTTCCGGTATTGCTTGGCGCGGCAAACATTCAAACATGCTGACTAAAGAGGGTTCTTTTTTCTTTATCGGCGAACTTGTTATCGACCTTGATTTGGAATACGATAAACCGATGAATTCTTATTGCGGAACGTGCACGCGTTGTATCGATGCCTGTCCGACACAAGCCATTACGGAACCCTATGTTGTTGATGCAAATAAATGTATTTCATATCTTACCATTGAATTTAAAGAAAATTTACCTGAAGATTTAAAAGGCAAATTTCAAAATCGAGTTTTCGGTTGCGATATTTGTCAGGATGTTTGTCCCTATAACAGCAATCCGATATTTCATAACGAAGAACGTTTTTTACCGCATCCCGATTTTCTTGAAATGTCAAAAGATGAATGGTTTGTTATTACAGAAGATGTTTTCCGAAAATTATTTAAGAAATCTGCCGTTAAAAGAACAAAATTTAACGGTTTGAGACGAAATTTAGATTTTATAAAGTAAGAAACTTATTATATGTTTGTGTACAAATTATAAATTTATGAAACGAAAAATATTAATTACCGGAGCAAGTAAGGGTATCGGAAAAGCTGAGGCAGAAAAACTGTCTGCTGAAAATAATTTATTTCTACATGCATCAAAATTGTCATCTTTTCAAAAAAAAGCAGAAAATATCAGGTATTTTGGGGCGGATTTTTCAAAAATAGAGAATGTAAGCGGGTTTGTTGAAGAATTGAAAAATACGACTGATTCAATGGATGTCCTGATTAACAATGTCGGAATTATGATTCTCGAAAATTTTTCAAATTTTAAAGATGAAGATATTAGCACACTTATAACATTAAATTTACATTCTCACCTTCTTTTAACCAAAAAACTTATTCCGCTGTTGCTGAAAAGTGATAATCCGCATATTATCTTTATGTCATCCATGTCAGCAAAAAATCAGATTGAAGGAGAATCTGTTTATGCTGCAACAAAAGCCGGAATTATGCAATTTGCTCATGTTCTCAGAAACGAACTTGCCGGAAAAATAAGAGTATCAACAGTTCATTCTTGGGGAGTCAATACATGGGATGACCCTGAAGGTTCCCCTATTTTGGTTCCTGAAAATATTGCAGAAGTTATTGAATTTATTATTACCAGAGAGCGACCCTTTGTGATCGAATCAATTGATCTGAGTCATGAATTGCAATGGAAAGGAACATCTGCTCCGTGGTCACCGCAAAAAATTAACTCATGAAAAATTTTATTCTTCTTATCCCGATTTTATTCCTGTTTGCTTGCAAAAGTAACAGTAAATTTGATGTTGATGTATCGGACATTAAAGTTGATATTAAAACCAAGCATTTCGAAAAAGATTTATTTAAATTTAATATTGACAGTGCCGATTATTATGTTAATCTGTACAGGCAAAAATACGGCGAATTCTTTAAACTCTTTAATTATCAGATAACTGAAATAGGTTCCTCGGAAGATAAAACCTATCCGGAAAATTTGGATATGTTTGTTCGGTATTGGAAAACAGAAAATATTCCTGATATTTTGGACAGTGCTTTTACAGATTTTGAAAAAGAACAAATTCCAGAGATACAAAAAGCATTTCAATATTATAAGTATTATTTTCCGAACGATACCGTACCGGAAATTTATACATTTTTTTCTTCTTTCGGATATTCTGTCGTTACGCTTAAAGGAACAGTAGGATTGGGACTTGATAAATATCTCGGTAAAAAATATTATTATTTGTACGACAGAGTAGGGTGGAGCATGTATCAAAAACGACGGATGACTAAGGAAATGATACCCGTTGATATTATACGTGCTGTTGCTGTAGCCGATTATCCCTATCAAGAAGACGGAGATAATATGTTGAAAAAAATGATTTACGAAGGTAAAATGCAATATTATTTAGATTGTATGCTGCCGCAAGTTGCCGATACTTTGAAATGGCGCTATACCGGCAGACAGTTGGTTTGGGCAGAGAAATATGAAAATAAAATATGGTCGTATATTGCCGAACAAAAACTATTGTTTTCTTCCGATCAAACAGAAATCAGAAAGATGACCGGTGACGGACCTTATACTTCTGCTTTTACGGATGTTTCGGCACCGCGAGCAGGGTGTTATATCGGATATAAAATTGTTGAAAAATTTATGGATAATAACAATAATTTGAGTTTAAAAGATTTAATGGAAGAAACAGATGCTCGAAAAATTTTAGAAGGAGCAAAATATAATCCGTAAGATTGTTTATAACACGGAGTTTTAACCCCGTGTGAATGAATATCGTTTAATTTATTGTGTTACAAAGTTATAAAAACAATGCTTGCAGACCAATTATATAAAACTTACGAAACCTTAAAAGAACAAAAACTTTCACATCGAAGGATAAAACATATAGATATTTTGCCTTTGATTAAGAGCCGAAATTCCGGGATTTTTGAAATTTCCGAAATCGGAAAATCATTTGAAGGCAGAGAAATATTTTTATTAAAATCCGGAACCGGAAAAACGAAGGTGATGCTTTGGTCACAAATGCACGGAAATGAATCGACGGCAACACAAGCATTATTTGATATATTTAATTTTTTTGAAAATCCCGGAGATTTAAAAGATAAGGCAGAATTAATTTTACAAAATTGCACCTTGTATTTTATTCCGATGTTAAACCCTGACGGAGCAGAACGATTTCAAAGACGTAACGCACAAGACATTGATATTAACAGAGATGCTCTAAGACTTGAAAGTCCCGAAGCAAAATTATTAATGAAATACAGAGATGCTTTTAATCCGGATTTTGGTTTTAACCTACACGATCAAGATAGTTGGTATTCGGCCGGAAATACAAAATATCCGGCAACTTTATCATTCTTAACGCCGGCTTTTGATAATGAAAAAACAATTAATGAAAGCAGAAAAAAGTCGATGCAATTGATTGCAGAAATGAATGAAGCTCTGCAAAATTTTATTCCGAATCAAATGGGACGATATTCGGATGATTTTATGCCGACGGCTTTCGGTGATAATATTCAAAAAAAAGGCACAAGCACAATCTTGATAGAATCGGGCGGTATTGCCGATGACCCGGAAAAGCAAATTGTTCGAAAATTGAATTTTGTTGCAATTTTACATGCTTTTAATTCAATCAGCAACGATCATTTTAAAGAAAAAATAATTGCTGATTATGAAAAAATTCCCTTCAATAAAAAGAATAAATTGTTTGATTATATTATCAGAAATGCCGCAATTCCTAAAAATAACATAAAATACAAGGCAGATATCGGTATAAGAAGCAAAAGTTTGCACGATAAAGATATTTTTACAGTTGAAGATATCGGTGATTTATCACAAAATGATGCCTATTCCGAAATTAATATGAATGAAGCAGAAATTATACCCGTAAATATCGGTGATGATGCCGAGTTCTTAATTCAAACGTATTTTATTTTTTAATCGGATTCTTCATCGCCTTTATTCATTACGACCAATTCTTTATTGTATTTTTTTCCGTAAAGATCCCACATTACAATAAATAATGCCGTTAACAGCGGACCGGCAAGAAAGCCGATTATACCCAACCATAATAAGCCGCCCAAACTTGCAATTAATGCCATTGCCGTGTGCATACCGCTTCTGTTGGCATCCAATCTCGGGCGAATTAAATTTTGATTGACCAAAACAGCACCGGTTCCTGCAAATAACAGTATTGCCCCCGTTGAATAATCTCCGATAAGGAAATAAATAATCCATGCCGGGACCATAATACTGTTGGTTCCTACTATGGGAATAATAGACAGAAATGTCATAATAATTCCCCAAAAAACAGGTGAAGGCACTCCGACGGCAGCAAATAATAAACCACCGTATGTTCCTTCAATAGCTCCTAATAAAAATGAATTGATGACAATCCCGTCAGTAACTTTTTCAATGTTGTCCATCAGGGTTTTTTCATCTGTATCTTTTAACGGAATAAGGTATTGAAGTCGCCTCAGGAGATAATCGCCGTCGGCAAACATAAAATAGAGTAAAAACAGTACGATAAATGTGTGGATTAGCATGTAAGTCAGCCCGGTAAATGTACTTTGCAGCAGTGAAATTGTCCATTCGGTTGCCGTACCCACAAAATCGTCAAGTTTTTTTTCAAGGTTTTCAAGTTTTATTTTTTCAACATATTTATTAAGGTAAGGAACATTTTCAAAATGTGCTTTTAACTTTTTCTCTGTAAGTTCTTGTTTAATATCAGGCCATTGATCTTTAATTTTAGTGTAATTTTCACCTGCTTCATTAGCAATAACCAATCCGATAAACATAAGCGGAATAACAATTACAACAACAACTAAAGCCGTTGTAATACCGGCAGCACGTTTGGTGTTATTTTTAAACTTTTTTCTGAACCAGCGAAAAGGTCTTTTAAAAAGAATTACCAGAATTAAAGCTAAAAAAGCATCGCCGATAAACGGTTCTAAAATATTGTAAAAAGCAATTGTTAAAACAATGAGAATGAGAAAGAAAAAAATATCTTGTAAATTAAATTTAGTGTTCATTTCAGAATGTTTTAATGAGTTATAATTTTATCTGTTTTAAGTTTAACAATATTATTTACGGTCATTTTCCAACTATATGCAGGATCGGAATTTTGAGTATATTTCATATTAACAATTCCGTCTCCGTTTTGACTAATTTCTCCGGAACGAATAATACACGTTTTACGATCTAAAATGTAATTGCCGGTTAATTTTCCTTTTACATCATAGTTTATATAAACTCGATTCATCGGAACATCATTTGTTTTATCCGTTGAAAAATCAGAATGTTTGCTTATAAAATAATCTTTTTCGGAAACAGAATCAAGCGTATAAATTTGATTGTAAAAAATAAAAATTCCTGAAGAAATCGTATCTTTAATTATCCAAGAACCGCCTGTTTGAATTAAAGAATCGGGAAAAACAATACTCACGGGTAAATCAATAATAAGCTTTTGTTCAACGGATTGTGAAAATATATATTTTTGCTTTGTTTCTGAAGTATCGGAAAACAATGAATCGATAGTATAATCAAGAAATAAATGTCCCTTATTGCTGAGTTGATAATTTAAAGACTTATCGGTAAAATGATAAAACATTTTTGAAATTTCATTATCGGAGCTGTCGGAACTGAAAAATTGTTTATAGCCGGATTGATTTACCAAACTTGTTATTTTATTAAATTTAAGCAAGATATTGTAATTCGACGAAACCTTAGGATTTTCGGAAAAAGAAAGTGTGTATTTAATAAATTGATTTGTAGAAATTTCTTGAGGGCTGCCGGCAACCTCTTGTGTGCTTTGTGAAAAAATATCTTCCGTAACAATATAATTATCTCCGGTTTTGAAATTGTAAGATAAATTAACTTTGCTTTGTGAAATTCCCTGAAACGAAATAAGAAAGAATAAAAATGTAAATAATTTATTCATAAAATGTTTCTTGTGTAAGTTTCAAAGTTAATATAAAAAATCATTATAAGGATATCTGATTTTATGAATTTTAACAACTTCCTTATATAAATTTGATTTTAAGATATCAATATTCTGTTTTTGTTTTGCAGAAATAAAAAGTGAACCTTTCTCTTTTGCAAACCACATTTTTTTTAATTCTTCCAAGGAATAATTTTCCTTTTTAACGGGTGTTAAGTCATCTTCATCTTTTCGGATAAAGCGGTAAGCATCAATTTTGTTGAAAACGGTAATCATTTTTTTATCTCCGGCACCGATATCAGCAAGTGTTTGATTTACAATGTCTATTTGTTCTTCAAAGTTAGAATGAGAAATATCAACAATATGTAACAGTAAATCTGATTCGCGTACTTCGTCCAGGGTTGATTTAAAGGATTCAACCAGATGATGCGGTAATTTACGAATAAATCCGACAGTATCGGCCAATAAAAAAGGTAAATTCTCGATTACCATTTTGCGAACTGTTGTGTCTAAAGTTGCAAATAATTTATTTTCGGCAAAAATATCCGATTTGCTGATGAGATTCATCAAAGTAGATTTTCCGACATTCGTATAACCGACGAGAGCAACTCTTACCAGTTTTCCTCTGTTTTTTCGTTGTACGGATTTTTGTTTATCAATTTTTTCAAGTTTCTTTTTCAGAAGTGCAATTTTATCTTTTACGATACGCCTGTCCGTTTCAATTTCTTTTTCACCCGGTCCGCGCATCCCTATTCCTCCTCTTTGTCGTTCAAGGTGAGTCCACATTCCTTTTAATCGGGGCATAAGATACTCGTACTGAGCCAATTCTACCTGTGTTTTTGCATGTGCTGTTCTGGCTCTGCTCGCGAAAATATCTAAAATGAGGTTGGTTCTGTCAAGAATTTTACATTTAAGAGCACCTTCAATATTCCGAAGTTGTGAAGGGCTTAATTCATCATCAAAAATGACCGTATCAATGTCGTTTTTTTCAACATATTCTTTTATTTCAGCAAATTTTCCGCTTCCTACAAAGGTTTTGGTATCGGCAAAATTTCGTTTTTGTTTAAATTGTTTTTTAACAACAGCTCCGGCTGTTCTTGCTAAAAAATCCAATTCATTCAGGTACTCGGTAACTTGTTCAATTGTTTGCTCTTGAGTGATAATACCAACAACAACGGCTGTTTCCGATTTAATGTTAGTCTTATGTGATTTATTTTCAATCATTAAAATACAGGTGGAAATGTAATGCAGAAGATATTAATAAAAAACAGCCGAATATTCGGCTGTTTAAATATATTAATTTCAGAATTTTTAGCTTAATTTAAATGTTACCGGAATTGAATACCAAACACTTACTTTTTTCCCGTTTTGTTCTCCGGGCTTAAATTTGGGTAAGGTTTTTATTACTTTAATTGCTTCATTGTCCAGTAAGGGATCAACACCTTTTTGGAGCTCAACTTTTCCGACTTTTCCGGTTTTAGTAACTTCAAATCGTAAAAAAACAGTTCCTTCTATTCCGTTTTCACGTGCAACAGCCGGATATACAACATGTTCGGCAATATATCTTTTTAAAGCAACAACACCGCCGGGAAATTCGGGCATATTTTTAACGTAAATAAAAATTTGATCTTCTTCCTCTTGGGTGTCTTCCAGATTAATATCTTCTTCTTCATCAAACTCAAGATTGAGTTCAACATCATCGTTAATTTCTTCATTATTATCAATGATATTAATAACCTCAACCGTTTGTTGTTGTTGTTGTTCTTGCTTTGGCGGCGGCGGCGGTTCTTTTTGATCCTGACGGGTAATTTCCATCATTTCTTCATCTTCAATATTCTGATTTAAATTTAAATCGGATTTTGCAGAAGAAGATGACCAGTTAAAAGCCGAAACTAATACACCGATACTGATTACCAAACCGATTGCCAAAAACATCAATTTGTATTTTTCAAGATTTGCTTTGGGATTTTTTTTAATTTCCATTGTTCTGTTTTTAAATGTTAAATAATGATTTAAACATTAACATTTGAGCGGATAAAGTTAATGTTATTTTATATTTTATGCAAACTAATTTTCAATTTAGTTTAATTTGAATGAAACAGGTAACGAATACCATACTCCTACAGGTTTTCCGTTTTGTAAACCGGGTTTAAATTTGGGTAAAGTTTTAATTACTTTTACGGCTTCATTTTGTAAAATTTCGTCAATTTTTGTATTTAAAACGGATACTTTTCCGATTTTTCCTGTTTTTGTTACTTCAAATCTTATAAATACCGTTCCCTGAATATTGTTTTCTTTTGCCGATATCGGATATTCGGTATGATTAACAATAAATTGTTGCAATGCTGATATTCCTCCGGGAAATTGCGGTTTTACACTCGGATTATAAATCGGTTCATCATCGGGTTCATCCGGGATATCATATATCGGATCATCCGTATATTCGGCAACGTAATATTCATTTGTATCAATTAAGTTTGTTTCGGGAACAATATTAATAATATCGGTAATGATTTGTTTAACTTCGGATTTCAACGGCTTGGGTTTTTCATCAGGCGGTCTTGTAATGGGGATTTTATCACCGTCAATCGTTGTTCCCGAAATAATTGCCTTGTTTTGAGATGTCTTTGAACTGATATTGAATGCGAAATTTATAAATGCAAATGCAATACCTAAGCTGATAACGAAAAACAATGTTTTCATTTTTTCCAAATTTGCCTTGTTTGATTTTTTCTTTTCCATGACGTTTGATTTTGAGT